>SLOV01000365.1 GCA_007132345.1 Kiritimatiellia bacterium | reverse complement strand
GGCCGAGTCACAATAGAAGGAGGATTCGGCAATCGTGGGGCGGTTAAAGACTCGAATAAAGAGTCGGGTTCCGATTGGCGGTTGATTCACCGGCATGGAGATTGCGAAAAGCCCCGAATCCGGCAAGTGCGATCCGACCATGTGCCCGATGAAGGCGGTGCCCCCCGGCAAGGGCACATTATTCGGCTGCGGAGTTCCGTCCGTGTTCGGCGCCTCGACGGAACCCGAGGTGATTCGGTAAATCTGGACGAGCGCGCCCGTACCCGCGGTGGAAGACCCCCTGAGGTTATTTCCCCACTCATCGACAATGGGAATGGTATTGCCAAACAGGAGTGGCAGAGTGACCCCTCCCTGTCCAGAGGAGCGCGCCACAGCGGCAAGTGATACGAGAGCGGCCAAGCCAAGTGTCTTCGAATAAATTGTCATCTTCATCAGGACTCTCCTGCGTTCAACTGCCTGTCTTCTCACCGGCATCGGATTTTCGAAATCGCACCATGCGCTCTATCCCGTTATCTCGACACTCTGTTTCCACCACGCCTTGATCCACTTATATCTGAATGTTGCCAGAAGAAACCCGAAAAAGGCAAGCAGGCTGAAGGAGCCTGGTTCGGGGATGACTACGAAATTATTGGTTTGAGTTACTGGGATGTCGGTTGTCGGCGTGAAATTCTGGAACTGGACATTAAAGAATGAGGTCGCGTCAAAAGTCAGCGAAGAGCCCCATGCGACATTCGACCCCCCTGGCGTGTCGGTATCGTAGAACCGAATATATATGTAGTTAACCACCGTATCGTCGTACGTGGTTGAAACAAAGAAAGTGCCATCTAACCCAGTCAGAGTGCTGTCTACAATGGTAGTGGCCAGAATGATATCCGGAGTTGTATTTGTGCCGCCGGCCTGCGTCGATCCCCACACGAAGCCATCGCCGAATGGCACATGGCCGCCCTGCGTGGGATCCGGCCCCGTTATCCCCACAATCTCCACAATCGATCCATCGGGCAACGCAATACCGTCTTGATCTGTGAGCGCAAACGTGGAGAACGCAATCAGCGAAATCGTGGCACCATGCACGTACACCGCAGGCAACAACACGCCCAGGCAGCATGCCAGCAATCCTGTTCTAAAACTTCGAGAAATCATTCTCAGGCTTTCAGAAAGCAATAAGCACAACTCGACCGCCAGTCCGCATCGCGATCACATACAACAATTCAGCACAAGGGATTCCGACTAACCGCTAAGAATCTACCCCGCGCATATTTCTGAAAGTAGACTACAGAACGGCCACTGTCAAAGCAATCCACACGCAATAATAGGGCGTCGGCTCTGTACTGCAGCAAGTGTATTCTTGACACCAAGAGAGGAGAGATGCCATGGCAAGGTCATCCTGACGGAATATTTGCCTTTCACACATCCCGCCGGCCCACCCCATCTCCACTCCAAGAGACCGCCTCCATTACAACAACTCGGGTGTTTCTAGCGGGTGCATTCCAAGGTCTATCTCGCTGGAAACTATTTATTGACAAAACACAAAGCGTTTAGGTCTAAGCGCTGTCGCCTTGGTGAATCGTGGACCGAAATCACAAAGCTGCGGCATTTTTCGGACAAGCTTCTTTCGGCCAAGCTTGACGCTGCCCGGCGCACCTACTACCGTGCCCAACCTCCAGTCGTGTCCGCAGTTGATCAGGAGTGGGTCTCGACCCACTCTTTTTCGTATGAGGACTGGTGCTGGACGTGAATCGGTTGAGTCACGGCGCCGGTCACGGCGGATGGAGAGGATTTTGAGCATATGAACAACGAATTGCAGGCAGTCATAGAATATATGGAGAAGGAGCGGGGTATCGACGGGGAAGTCCTCCTCTCCGCGGTCGAAAACGCCCTGCTGAGCGCCGCGAAGAAGAGCGTCGGGCCGGCCCGCGATATCCGCATCGAAATCGACCGCGAAACCTATGAAATCCGCGCGCTCGCCCGCCTTGTGGTGGCCGAGAAGGTCTCGAATCCGCATGACGAAGTGTCGCTGCTCAAGGCGCGCGCCATGTACCCCAACACCAAGGTGGGAGATATCGTCGAGACGGAGGTCACCATCAAGGATTTCGGGCGAATCGCCGCACAGACCGCCAAGCAGGCCATCATGCACCGGCTCCGACAGGCCGAGAAATCGATGATCTTCGAGGAGTTCAAGGATCGCCCGGGCGAAATCGTGAGCGGCACGGTCCGCCGCTTCGAGCGCAGCGACGTCGTGATCGAAATTGGCCGGGCGGAAGCCATTATGCCGTCGCGCGAGCGGGTTCCCACGGAAGAGTACCAGATGGGCGAGCGGATTCGGGCCTATGTCCTGAAGGTCGATGAAACCTCCTACGGTCCGCAGATCATCCTCTCCCGGAGCCACCCGGAGTTCGTGAAACGCCTTTTCGAACTGGAAGTCTCGGAAATTGCCGATGGCACGGTGGAAATCAAGGGCATCGCCCGCGAGCCGGGTTTTCGCACCAAGATTGCGGTCTTCTCTCACAACGAAAAGGTTGATCCGGTCGGCGCCTGCGTCGGGATGCGGGGCATTCGCGTCAAGAACATCGTCCGCGAACTCTCCGGCGAGAAGATCGACATTGTGCGCTGGAACGAAGAGGTGAAGACTTTCGTGACCAACGCCCTGGCGCCGGCCCGCCTCTCCCGCGTCGATGTACAGCCCGACACGCGCACAGTGATTGTGACGGTCGATAACGATCAGCTTTCCCTGGCGATCGGGAAGAAGGGACAGAATGCGCGGCTCACCGCAAAGATCACCGGATGGAAGATCGACATTCACAAGGATGAGTCTCAAGTCGGCTTTGAGGAGAAAGTGGCTCAGGCCGTAGAGAATTTTGCGAAGGTGGAAGGCATCGGGCATGAGTACGCCGAACGGCTCGTGCACGCTGGCTTTCTGACCTTGGAAGGTATCCTCGCCGCGGATCAGGAGGACCTCCTGATGATCGACGGCTTTACCCCGGAAACAGCGGCGGCCGTCCATGCGGCAGCCGAAACTGCTTACGAGAAAGAACACGGTACGCTGCCAGAATGAGAGTTCACGAAATAGCCAAAGAGCTGGGTTACACCAGCAAGGAAATCCTTCAGGAATTGCACGATCTCGGCTTCACCGAGATCAACAACGTGCTGGCCGTTCTGACCGACGAACAGGTTGCGCACGCGCGCTTCCTCTGCGGCGAAGGACCGGAGCCGGACACGCTTCCCCCCAAGGACCGCGTTCAGGAAGAGCCCCCGCCTGCTCCAGAACCGGAGCCGGAACAGGAACAGGAACCGGAGCCGGCGGCAGACACCGAGCCTGAACCTCAGCAGCCCGAACCCGCGGCGGAGGAACCGGCTGAACCACCCGAGCCGGCGCCGGCGGAACCTGCTGCACCACCACCGGAGCCCGAAGCGCCCCAGGCGGTCAGCCTGAAAGGCCCGGTCACCGTGCGCGAATTCGCCGAGATGATCGGGGTGAAGCCCAACGTGATCGTCGCCGACCTGATGGGCATGAACGTCTTTGCCTCGATCAACGAGAAGATTGAAGTGAAGATGGCCCAGAAGCTGGGCAGCAAGCGCGGGGTGAAGGTCGAGCTTGAAAAGAAAAAGCAGGAAGTGAAACCGCCGCCGCCCCCGGTCGTCGAGGCACCCCCTCCCAAGGTGGACAAACCCGACGAAATGAAGCTGCGCCCGCCGATCGTCACCATGATGGGCCACGTCGACCACGGGAAGACCTCTTTGCTCGACTGGATTCGCAAGACACGCGTTACCGCCAAGGAGAGCGGCGGCATCACCCAGCATATCGGCGCCTACACCACGGTCTACGAAGGGCACCCCATCACGTTCCTGGACACACCGGGCCATGCGGCCTTCACGGCCATGCGAGCCCGCGGTGCGAACCTCACCGATATTGTGGTCATTGTCATCGCGGCCGATGACGGCATTATGCCGCAGACCAGAGAGGCTATTCAGCATGCTCAGGCCGCGAACGTGGCCCTTATGGTGGCCATCAACAAGGTAGACCTGCCCCAGGCCAATGTCGACCGGGTCAAACAGCAGCTTCAGCAAATGGACCTGGCCCCGGAAGACTGGGGCGGCCAAACCATCTGCTGCCCGGTCAGCGCCACCACCGGCGAGGGCATGGAGCATCTCCTGGAGATGATTGCCCTGCAGGCCGAGATCCTCGAGCTCCGCGCCAACCCCGAACGGCCCGGCGAGGGATTCGTTATCGAATCACAATTGGAGTCGGGCATGGGCCCGACTGCCAACCTGCTGGTTCGGAATGGCACGCTTAAAGTCGGCCAGACCCTCCTCTGCGGACCTTATGCCGGCAAAGTGAAGGCCCTGATCAACGACGCAGGCAAGAAGGTAAAATCCGCCGGCCCCTCCATTCCGGTGAAGTGCCTTGGCCTCCCCGCGGTCCCCGAGGCAGGATCTCCATTCCGCATCATCGCAAGCCCCAAAGAGGCAAAAGATCTCTCCGACCGCATGCTGGCCGAAACGCGGGCACGCGACCTCCAGGCGCCTCAACGGCAGGTGACACTGGATGACCTGCTCCGGCAGACGGATCCAGACACCACCGTCGAATTGCCCCTGATCGTCAAGACCGACGTGCAAGGTTCCGCCGAGGCCCTGCAGCACGCGCTCGGCGAGATCAAGAGCGACAAAGTGAAGCTCTCCTTCGTGCTCTGCGGCGTCGGCAGCATCACCGCCAACGACGTCCTGCTGGCCAGCGCCTCCAAGGCCATCATCATCGGGTTCCATGTCGGCAAAGAGAACGGGGTAAACGCCCTCGCCAAACGAGAGGGCGTAGAAGTTCGCCTCTACAGCATCATCTATCAACTGATCGACGAGATCCGCGATGCCATGCGCGGATTGCTCCAGCCGGAATCGAAAGAGACGGCGCTGGGCCAGGCCGAAATTCTGCAAATCTTCGATCTCGGCAAGAAATCCCGCGTGGCCGGCTGCGTTGTGAAGAGCGGGCGCATCACCGCCAACGCCAAAGCCCGCGTGCTGCGGGGCGGCGAAGCGGTCTTTGCCGGACAGTTATCTTCATTGAAGCGATTCCAGAACGACGCGAAAGAAGTGCGGGAGGGGCAGGAATGCGGCATGCGCCTCGACAACTTCAGCGATTACGAGGTTGGCGACATCATCGAAGCCTACGTTGTGGAGAAGATCGCGGCTCAATTGTAGTCCCCGAACCGCCGCTCTTTCCCGCTTCGGGCTCCCCATCGCGGCGGCATGGAGAAGAAATCATGGGAGCGAACCGACTGACCCGAGTGAACGAGCTGCTTCGCCGCGAGATCGCGAGCGCGCTCTTCCGCGTACTGGATCCGTCCAGCGTCGACCTGGCTGCCATCACCATCACACGCGTCGAGACCGCCAGCAATCTGCGCAGCGCGCAGGTCTATGTTTCTGTCCTCGGCGACGAGGCGAAGCAACAGCAAAGCCTGCGCGCCCTGCTGAAGAGACGCGTGGCCCTCCAGGCCGAGGTCGCATCCCATGTGGTCCTCAAATATACTCCGCAGTACCACTTTCACCTGGACCATTCGATTGAAGACGGGGACCGCGTGCTCGGTATTCTCGCCGAACTCGAAAGCGAAACGCCTTCGCCAGACGATGCCGATCCGCTGCCCGGAGACCCCACGCAACCATGAAGACTGCCGCATCGAAATCCGGCCGCCCCCAACTGCAGGTGAACGGCATTCTCCTCGTCGATAAGCCGGCCGGCTGCACCTCTCACGATGTCGTGGCGCGCATTCGCCGAACCTTCGGGATTCGGAAAGTGGGCCACGGCGGCACGCTCGACCCGATGGCGACCGGCCTGCTCGTCCTACTGCTCGGCCGGGGCACCAAACTCTCCCCACGCATCAGCGGCGCCGACAAGACCTACGAAGGGGTGATCCACCTCGGTGTGCAAACCGACTCCCAGGACCTCGAAGGGAACGTCACAGAAGAACGCGATGCCGCCCACGTCACCGAAGAGGCGCTTCGCTCCGCAATGGCGGAATTCCTCGGGGACCAGATGCAGACCCCTCCCATGCTGTCGGCGATCAAACAGGATGGCGTGCCACTCTACAAACTCGCGCGGAAAGGCAAGGTCGTCGAACGCAAGGATCGTCTGATTCATGTCTTCGAGTTCGCGCTGCTCGACTTCTCCCCGCCCATGGTCACCTTCCGGTTGCGTTGCACGAAGGGCACCTATGTCCGCACCATCGCCGCCGATCTCGGTGACCGGCTCGGCTGTGGCGCGCACCTCGCTGCACTACGGCGCACCGGCAGCGGCTCTTTTCAAATCGAAGATGCCCTGCCGCTCGATCGGATCCGCGGCCTGACGCCCGAAGAACTCGTGGACCGCACCTTGCCGGTCTACCACCCATCGCTGTCTCAGCACGCGCCACGATGAAGACCTTCCCTTCTCTCTCGGCCGTTCCCGCCGTCGATCGCCCGGTCAGCCTCGCGGTCGGCGTTTTCGATGGATTCCACCGGGGCCACCAGCAGGTCATCGCCGAAGCGGAAGCCCACGCGCGCCGGCACGACGGTGAAACCTGGCTGCTCACCTTCGAACCGAACCCGGTCGAAGTTCTCCACCCCGAACGCAGACCGCCCCGCCTGATGACCCCAACGTTGCGGCGGCGCCTTGCCGCGGCGCATGGAATTGACGGCTATATCGAGCAACCCTTCACGCTGGACTTTGCACACCTCGCCCCGGAAGCCTTCGTGGAGCAGCTCCAGGACCGAATTCCCACCCTCGCCGCCGTCTCGGTCGGCGCGAACTGGCGCTTCGGGTTCCAGGCACGCGGCGATGCGAACCTGCTCCAGGAACTCGGCAAAAAGCATGGATTCGCCGTCAGCGCAGCAAAGCCCGTTCTGCACGAAGGCATTCCGATTTCCAGTACCCGCATCCGTAAAGCGATCCTCGCCGGTGACGTCGCCGCGGCCCGCACCATGCTGGGCCGCGCCTACAGCCTCGATGGGCCGGTCGTTCACGGCAAGAAGGCCGGCCGAATCCTCGGCTTCCCCACCGCCAATGTCGCCGTCGAAAACGAGGTGCTCCCGCCAGACGGCATCTATGCCGTGCATGCCTCCTTCGACGGCACCTCCCTGCCCGGCGCCGCTTATCGCGGGAAGAGCAATCCGGGCGACAGCCCCCTCTACGAAGTCCACCTCCTCGACTTTCAGGGTGACCTTTACGGGCGTCAGCTCGAGATCCACTTTCAGGAGCGGCAGCGTGAGGACCGTCGCTTCTCCTCGACAGAGGCCTTGATCGAGCAAATCCGACTTGACGTCGCCGGCATCCGCGCCCGGCTTTCGGCCGATTCCAGCGTCTGACCCGGCCGACAAAATGCCCCTCGCCGCGTCCAGCGACCGTCGTCGAAATCGGCTGCTCCTCTCCCTATTCACGCTGGCTGCCGCTTGCACACTTCTCCTTCTCCTCGAACTTGCCCTGCGCAGCTTCGGTGTGGGCGTACCTGGCACCTTCTTTCTTCGCGATACCGAAAACGGCGCAGCCATCTACCGCGATCACCCCGCGGCCACCCAATCCTACTTCGGTCCCGAACTCGCCCGTGCCCCTGCACCCTTCTCGTTTCCCGCGGAAAAAGAGCCCGGCACCTTCCGCATCTTCGTGCTTGGCGGCTCCGCCGCGGCTGGCGATCCGGAGCCCGCCTATAGCTTTTCCCGCCTGCTCCACTTCTCCCTCTCCGCGGCAAGCCCACAGCAATCTGTCGAGGTCATCAACGCCTCCATCACGGCCGTCAACTCCCATGTATTGCGACGCATGATGAAGGAGATCCGGGACCTCGAACCGGACCTCGTGATTCTTTACCTCGGTCATAACGAAGTCGTCGGCCCCTACGGCCCCGCTTCCCTTTTCGGACGCTTCACTCCATCGCGGCTCGATATCGCGTTGCGAACCGCCATTCGATCCTCCCGCGTCGGACAACTCTGGAGCCACTTCCTGCGCCGCGCCGGCATGGGGACGGCCGCCCCCGAGGCCTGGCAGGGCATGCGCATGTTTCTCGACCGGCAACTCACCGCGGACGACCCACGGCTGGAACCCACCTACCGGCACTTCCGCGGCAACCTGCGCGCCATGCTCCGTGAGGCCCGCCGCGCCTCGGCACACGTTATCCTCTGCACCGTCGCGTCCGACTTGCGCGATTGCCCCCCATTCGCTTCGCTTGCCGCCCCACCCCTGACGGAACCCGATGCGGCTCGCCTGCGCGCGGTGCTCGATGAAGGTACGCTGGCAAGCCTGGCGGAAGCCCGGACCCTCGCACCCTCGTATGCCGAGGCCCATTACCGCTGGGCCCTTCTCGTAGAGGCCGATGCACCGGACCAAGCAGCCGATGCCTACCGCCTCGCACGTGACCAGGACACACTCCGCTTCCGCGCCGACTCCCGCATCAACGCACTCATTCGTGAAGTCGCAGGCGAAGCCGCCGCGGAGCATGTCACGCTGCTGGACATCGAACAGGCCGCCGACCGCCACCCGGCAGATTCGTGGCCATCTCTCTTCCTCGATCATGTGCACTTCACCTATGAAGGTAACCGCTGGATGGCGGCGCAATTGCACGACACCTTGCAGGCCCGCTGGCCCGACCTCTTTCCCGGCGCGCCGCCCCCGCCGGAAGCGCTCGCCGAAGCCGCTGCATGGAATGCCTGGGCGGAGTGGCGAATCGCCCTGGAAATGAGCCGACGCCACGCCAAGCCACCCTTCACCTTCCAATGGAACCATGCCGAACGAGCTGCGCAATGGGCCGACTGGGTCGCACGAAGCGCCGAAAGCACCGGCAGCGAGGTCGACGAAATCGATCGCGCCTTCCAGCGCGCCCTGAGCGGGCGGCCCCACGACTGGTTTCTGCTTCATGCCTATGCGGAGTTCCTCGTCGACCGCGGACACTTTGTGCAAGCAGTGACCCCTTTCGAACAAGCCTACCGCCGTGCCCCGCATCGCCCCGAATCCAGAGAGCGGCTGGCATTCGCACTGGCGGGTGCCGAACGCATGGAGGAAGCCCTCGCACTTTTCAGGTCTGACACCGACGCCACGACCGCGGCTCGTCTGGGCCGCATCGGCGTCGAACTGGGGGAGCGCGGGTCCACCGCCCAAGCCGTCGCCACACTTCGCAAAGCCTGCGAGATCGCGCCCGATAACGGGTTTCTCCGCGCCGCGCTTGGGGGTTCCTTGCTCATCGCCGGGAATGACATCGAAGCCGAATCCGCGCTCCGCGAGGCGCTGCGCATCGATCCAACTCTGGCCGATGCCCACAACAACCTTGGCAGCGCCCTCGCGCGGCAAGCACGCATCGACGAGGCCATCCCCCATTTCCGCGATGCGTTGGCGGCGTCGCCCGGGCACGCCCCGGCCCGCCGCAATCTGCTGAACGCGCTACACCAAGCCACCCTCACGGCCCTCCAACAACAGCGCGAAGAAAGGGCCGTTTCCCATCTGCGCGAGGCCCTGGAGGCCGACCCGTTCCATCCGCCCGCTATGCTCGATCTCGCTATGCTGCACGCCACATCGCGCGACCCCGCCGTGCACAGCCCCTCCGAAGCGCTGCTCTGGGCCAAGCGCGCCTTGCAGGCGGAGGCGCCCCCACAGCCGCGCGTCCTGGTGGCCTATGCAGCCGCGCTGGCCGCTGCCGGCCGGCACGAAGAGGCACAGGCCACCGCTCAGCAGGCCCTTGCGCTGCTTCCGCCCGCCGAGCGCCCCCACTGGGAGTCACGGATTCGCACCATTCTGGATGGCCTGATGGAACCCTGATTTTTTTCTTCGGTTTCCTGAATCTACCCCTTTACACCCGCCATTCCCTTCCCTATAGTCCGCCGAAATCTAGACAAAAGTTCGAAACAAAACAGAACGAGTAAGAAGGCATTGACAGGAATCATGGATTCGGCCGCAAAGGCAGCAATAAAGGAAGAATACCGTCTCCACGAGCAGGATAGCGGCTCGGTGGAGGTTCAGGTTGCATTGCTTTCCGAGAGGATCAAAAGCCTCACGGAGCATCTCAAAGCCCATAAGAAAGATCACAGCTCCCGACGGGGCCTGATCATGCTGGTGAATAAACGCCGGCGCCTCTTGGACTACCTGATGGATAAGGACGCGGCTCGATACCGTGACCTGATCGGGCGACTCGGCCTCCGCCGCTAAGGCGGGTGGTCGCCGTTTTGCCCGCTCCTGCCTGCCCGAGGGTTAGGGGTTTTCACAACAGATGATGCGTTTCCGCAGGTGCGTTTGGTTTCGCTCAACGTCCGGTCCCGGTACGGATCGAGACTCATCCTCCACCACATCTCCGCAAGATCGCTTCGCGATTCCTGTTTCCCTATGCCAACAAGAAGGAAGAAAGAAGGAAAAAGAAAATGCTAGGTACAAAGTCAGTTAACGTACAGATCGGAGACCACACACTCGTCTTCGAAACCGGCCTGATCGCGAAACTCGCGCATGGCTCCGTCGTGGCCCGCCACGGCGATACCGTCGTCCTCTCCGCCGCCACGTGCAGCGAAAAACCCAGAGAAGGCATCAGTTGGTTCCCCCTCCAGGTCGAGTACCGCGAGAAGTTTTATGCGGCCGGCCGCTTCCCCGGCGGCTACTTCAAGCGCGAAGCCCGTCCTTCCGAGCGCGAAATCCTCACCGCACGAGCCACCGACCGCCCCATTCGCCCCCTCTTCCCCGAGGGCTACTGCAACGACGTACAGATCTTTAACCAGTTGCTCAGCACCGACGGTGCGCAGGATCCCGACATCCTCTCCATCAACGCCGCCAGCGCCTCGCTGCATCTTTCCGAGATCCCGTTCATGGGCCCGATCGGTGCCGTCCGTGTCGGTCGCATCGGCGGGGCCTTCGTCATGAACCCCTCCCATGAGGCGATGAAGGAGAGCGACCTGAACCTCACCTACGTCGGGGGCCGCGAGCTGCCCATCATGATCGAGGGCGATGCCAAGGAAATTTCCGAGGCCGACATGCTTGCCGCCATGCGGCTCGCCCAGGCCGAAGTCCTCAAGCTGATCGAGGCACAGATCGAACTGCGCCGCGCGCTTGGCTTGCCTGACAAGCAGGTGGCGGAGCCCGAGAAGGACCGAACCTTCTATGATGAAGCGATGTCGCTGATCGGAACGGACTTCAAGGATGCCCTGCTCATTCATGGCAAACAGGACCGCCTCACCCGCGTCAGCGAACTGAAGGACCGGCTCATGGAGCACCTCGCCGGGAAATTCCCGGAGGCGGCCCCCGAAGCCTTCAAGACCGCGTTTGAGGACCTTGAGATTCATCTCGTGCGCGAAAACGTCCTTCGCGACGGGAAGCGCATCGACGGACGCGCCTTCGACGAAATCCGCCCGCTCCATGGCGCAGTTGGCGTACTGCCCCGCACGCACGGCTCCTCGATCTTCACCCGCGGCGAGACGCAGGCGCTGGCGACCGTTACGCTCGGCACCGTCTCCGACGCGCAGTCCATGGACGCCATTCCCGGCGGCCACGAAGAAAAGCGGTTCATGCTGCATTACAACTTCCCCCCCTTCAGTGTGGGCGAAGCAGGCCGTATTATGGGGCCGGGCCGCCGCGAAATCGGCCACGGCAACCTCGCCGAGCGCAGCCTCCGCATGGTCATGCCCGACGACTACGCCTACACCACCCGCGTCGTCTCCGAAATCCTCGAGTCGAACGGCTCCAGCAGCATGGCCAGCATCTGCGGCGGCTGCCTGGCGCTCATGGATGCAGGCGTTCCGCTGATCAAGCCCGTGGCCGGCATCTCCATCGGCCTCTTCACGGCCGACGACGGTCGCGCCGAGCTCGTCACCGATATCATCGGCTCGGAAGATCATTGCGGCGATATGGACTTCAAGGTTGCCGGCACGCGTGACGGCATCACCGGCTTCCAGGTCGACCTCAAACTGCGCGGACTGCGCTGGGACATTGTTGAAGGCGCCTTCGATCGCGCCCGCGTGGCCCGCGGTCAGATCCTCGACTTCATGGCTGGCGTCCTGGAAGGGCCGCGCGCCGAGATGTCGCCCCACGCCCCGCGCGTGCAGACCCTGCAGATCGATCGCGAAAAGATCGGCGCGCTTATCGGGCCTGGCGGCAAGAATATCCGCCGCATCACCGAGACTTACAGCGTTCAGGTCGATATCGAAGACGACGGCTCCGTGTTCGTGTTCAGCAATAACCAGGAGAATATGGACGCCGCCCTCAACGAAATTCACGGGCTCACCGCCGAAGCCGAGATCGGCAAGGTCTACACCGGCACGGTTAAGGGTGTGAAAGACTTCGGCGCCTTCGTCGAGATTCTCCCCGGCAAGGAAGGGCTGGTGCACATCAGCGAGATGGCCAACTTCCGCGTGCGCGAAGTCGGGGATATCTGCAAGATCGGCGACACCATGGTCGTCAAGTGCATCGATATCGATGACACCGGCCGCATCCGGCTCAGCCGCCGCGCCGCTCTCGAGGGCGAAGAAGCCGAGGAAGGTGGCGAACACGGTGAAGGCGAAGAGGGCGGCGAGCGCCGCGACCGGGACGATCGCCGCGGCCGGGACCGAGGTGGCCGCCGTGATCGCCGTGATCGCCGCTGATTAACGGAATCTGATGGGAAGAAGCGCGCGGACGGGGATTGCGTCCGCGCGCTTCCTGCCCTAGGTTTCGTATAGAGACCGCGAGCTTGGGCGTGTGTTTTCTCGCAGACAACGCCAGTACCGTCAGGAAGCGAGCAGAAGAGGACGATACAGTGTTCGAATCCCATAAGGGGTATTTCCCGTGAGATCGCGCTTCATGGCGTCGGTCGGGACAGCGCTGTTTGTGCTGATTGCAACAGGATCCTTGGCTCAGGACTCATTTCAGCGCGTCGATATTCGCGACCTTCAGCGCAACCCGCAGCGTTACTGGGCGCGCGGGCTTGTTTTCGAAGATGTGCTCACTGGCCACCCCCGCGGCTCCACCATACGTGTTGAAGACCGAACCTACGAGCGGCTCAGCACCGAAACCCTGGGCACGGTATACGCCACAACATCCGCCGCCGAAAAACTGCGGACGTTGCCCCTGCAGAAGACCTATCTCTTCTCAGGCACCGTCTTGCAGCAGGACGCAGGACTTGCCCGCCGCTGGATGCGCGGAAGCCCCGATTTCATTCATGTTGTTCAGGACGTCTCCGTTCCCGTTGAGGCCTATACCGAGGCTGTTGCCGACATGGAAGCCATGCAGGCCGCCGTACTCGAGGCGGAAGAAGCGGCGGTGCCCTCCGAACTGGTTCCGGTCATGGATGTCCTGCGCGCCGTCGAGCGCGGCCTCTTCACTTTTGCCCAGGAGAACGACATCGACGTGGCCGAGCTCTTCGATCCCGAGTCTGAATTCGCGGAAATGCCGGCTCGCCTCGCCCTGCAGGAAATCCGGCGCATGGAACGGGCCCAGGGGTTCAGCGTTCAACTCTTCCTGGCCGACTACTCTATCGGGCTTCTCCGCCGACGATACCGCCCGGATGCACCCATTCATTACAGTGAAGTCCGGCCCTTACCGGCGGAGCCCGAAGAAGAGCCGATCGAGATTGCGGCCGCGCCTGCACCACCGCGGGACGAGTGGGCCGACTGGTTCCAGCCCGCACCCGAAGAGGAGCCTTCACCCACAGTACCCCCGCCGGAGGAAGAACCGACCGTGGCCGTTGCGGAACCAGAGCCGCCTGCCACGCTCCGTATCGAAGGAGAACGGACCGAGGAACTCATTACAGAACCGATCGAGGATGAAACCATTGCCATTGACGATGCCGAGGTGGAACCCGATCCCCCACCCGCCGCCCCCTCCGAAGAGATCGAAACCTTCGTCATGGAAACGGCATGGGAAGCACCCGCCTCTCCCGTTGAAGTGCCCATCGTGGTCGATCCCGACCTCGACGAGTTTCCAGGGCTCCACGACGAAATCGTTTCCCGCCCCTGGCGAGACGAACTGGCGCTCCTCGACGTGGAAGAAGACGAGTTCGAGCTAGATCGCTGGATCGACGCCATTCCGGAGACCGAGCCCGATCCCATGCAGGTTCATGATCTTCCTTTGGAACAGGATATCCCTATTCCTGACGTAGAAGAGCGGGACGCGCCAGAGGTGCTGCCTTTTCCAGTTCCCGGCGTAGCTGCCGTCCCCGAGCCTGAACCCGCGGTACCGCCTCCATCGGAAGCGGAAGCGAAACCGCGCCTCGTTCGGATTGGTCCTTTCCAGCTTCCCTTTCCGGATACCGACTTCCTTCTGGACCCCCATATCGGTCTAACGGCAGAATAGCGAGAGTCGAAGCCAGTTTAGCTCAGTTGGTAGAGCAGCTGATTTGTAATCAGCAGGTCGTCGGTTCGAGCCCGACAACTGGCTCCACTCCTTTCCCGTTCTTGCGCCCGAGCCTTCACCCCGCTATGCTCCGACTCGTATTCTGCAAGCGTGGTGAATTTCATGGAAGAGAACGGTTCCGCTAAAGCCCTACTTCTGTTTTCGGGCAGCCTGGACAGCCAGCTTGCCGCCTGCCTTCTGCGCCGGGCCGGAATTGCTATCGAGGCGGTCGTCTTCACGAACCCGTTCTTCGATGGTAGCGCCGCGCTGGAAGCCGCCCAGGCACTCGATTTACCGCTCACGGAGATCGACTTCACCGCGCGCATGGTGAAAGCCCTGCAGAACGACGCGATGCTCGACGAGACACCCGCCGATATCTGCGTCGCCTGCCATAACGCCATGATCCGCGAGGCCGCGGAGCGAATGAGCGACTTCCAGTGCGACTTCATCGCCACCGGAGAAGTGCTCAACCAGCGCACCCCCATGCAGACACAGGAGGCGTTCGAAGATATCGAGACGGCCTCGCCACTCGCCGGCTGGATCGTCCGACCGCTCAGCGCCCGGCTTCTGCCGGAGACCCTGCCGGAAAAGGAACAGTGGCTGGACCGGAATGCGCTGCTCGATATCGCGGGGCCGGGCCGTAAACAGCAGATCGAACAGGCCGCGCTGCTTGGCCTTGCCATCCCCAAAGAGAACGGCGGCCCGACCGGCCGGCTCATCGATCCGGTCTTCGCGGCGCGTCTGCGCGACTTGCGCGCCCACGAGGGATTGCAGGGGCAACGCGCACTCGGGCTGCTCGGCATCGGCCGCCACTTCCGCCTCGGGCCTGTCACCAAACTCATTGTGGGGCGGGACGAAAACGAAAACGTGGCCCTGCAGGGCCAGGCGGAACTCTACGAGCTTCTGATTGAGATGGGCGACGCGCCCGGCCCCGTTGGCCTATTGCCGATTATCGCCACCGAAGACCAGGTGCGCCTTGCCGCCTCCATTTGCGCGCGCTACGGCGATGTTCCTGCCGGCAAGACGTCGAAAGTGCGGGTGCGATCGAGCCGCGGCGCACGGGAGGTCAGCGTGGTGCCCGCGGACGAAAAGCAGGTCGAACTGCTGCGCATCTGAGCGGGTCTTCGCCGGGTCACGCCGGCGCAATCCGCTCCTGCCCCTGCATCCAGGGGCGCAGGGCTTCGGGAATCACAACAGATCCGTCGGCTTCCTGATAATTCTCGATGATCGCCACCAACAACCGCGGCAGGGCCACCCCGGAGCCGTTAAGCGTGTGGACGAAGGCAGGCTTCCCGTTGGCGGCACGATACCGAATGCCGGCGCGGCGTGCCTGGAAGTCTTCGAAATTGCTGCACGACGACACCTCCAGCCAGCCGTCATGGCCGGGCGCCCACAATTCGATGTCGTAACACTTCGCGGCGGCGAAGCTGAGGTCGCCGGTGCAAAGCTCCAGCACGCGATACGGCAGGCCGAGGCGCTGCAAGACGGTCTCGGCATCGGACACCAGGCTTTCCAGCTCCTCGTAAGAGCGGTCCGGCTCGACGAACTTCACCAATTCGACCTTTTCGAATTGGTGCACGCGAATCAACCCGCGCGTCTCCTTGCCCGCCGCACCGGCTTCGCGACGGAAACAGGGCGTGTGGGCCACATGCCGGATCGGCAACGGCTTCTCGATGATTTCCTCACGATAAATATTCGTGACCGGCACCTCAGCGGTGGGGATCAAATACAAACTGTCGGCGGGAAGCTGATACATGTCTTCCTGCAGTTTGGGGAGCTGCCCGGTGCCCGTCATGGCGGCCGGGTTCGCCAGATAGGGCGGTGCGACTTCGAGATAGCCATGTTCGCGCGTATGCAGGTCCAGCATGAACTGGATCAAGGCACGCTGCAGCCGGGCACCGTCGCCGAGCAGCAGGGGGAAGCCGGAGCCGGAAAGACGGGCCGCGCGCTCGAAGTCGAGAATGCCGAGCCGCTGGCCCACTTCCCAGTGCGGCTTCGGCGCAAAAGGAAATGCGCGCGGAGTGCCCCAGGCACGCACCTCGCGATTGCCCGAAGCATCCGCGCCGACCGGCACGGACGCATGCGGCAGATTCGGGAGAGCCAGCAACTGGTCGTAGAGGCGCTCTTCCAGGTCCCGCACTTCCTGGTCGAGGCCACGAATATGCTCGGCCAGCTCGCGCATGGCGTACTGCTGCTCCGAAATATCTTCGCCGGCCCGCTTGCGCGCGCCCAGCTCTTTGGAGACCACATTGCGCTCGTTCTTCTTCGCTTCCACTTCGGTCACGGTCTGACGCCGCTTCTCGTGCAAGGCGAGCAGTTCGGCAACGGGCGCGTCAACACCCTTGTTACGGAGCGCTTCTTCTACACCATGGGAGTCTTCTGCAATACGGCGAATATCGAGCATGAGCCTGTTCCTTGCGGCCGATCCAATCTGCAGTCGGCGCAGTATGGTGCTAGAGCACCATCGGCGCCGCTTCTTCGGGTAGCGCGGGTGGCTCGATGCCTTCTTCGACCTCTGGCGCGCCAGCCGGCTCTTCGGCCTCCTCTTCCTCGGCAGCCACCTCGGCCGTCTCTTCCGAATCCTCATGCCACGGCTCTTCCCGCACCATAAAGGCAGGCTCCCAGTCGGGATACATCCGCATCAGTTCCACAAGCAGCGGCGGCGAAAAGTTGCCGCCCTTATGGTCCAGTCCCGCAAGATCGGGATAATGCCACATGGCGCATCGGGTGTCGGGGCCGGGGGTCAGCCCGAGAATCAGACCGGCACATCGCATCGCCTCCTTCTTGAAGCGGGCCAACCGCTTCTCGGCTTCCTGGCCGATCGCCGTCTCGTTAATAACAGCCGTCCGATCCCCTGGCAGAAAGACACCGAACGTCGGCACGGCCTCGGCAGCGGAGACAATGCCAACCACACCGAGACGCCCCTCCCGAAGCTCGACCAGCGCCTGGGCCTCTTCCTCCAGCGTCTCCGCGCCCAGCGGCGAGCGCGGCTCGAGAATTTCGATCGGAACCGGCAGGTAAAGATGCATATGGGCCTGCACCTCCCGCAATTCGGCTTCCGACACATTTCCAATCGCCAGGAGTCCTATGGGCTCGCTGGCCGCATACGAAATCGAGGTCAGGGCAACACAGAGAAGGGCTGCAATCATGGGAACGTAGTTCTTCTTCATTTTCACTCCTATGCAATCTAAACATTCGCGCTGCCGTCATGACGATCGGCAAAGCGAGTCGTATACGCGAGGTGCGCCCCGAAATCAAGCGCACGGCGGTGTCAGGTGGCGGGCCAGCCCATCCACACCGATCGCTTCCAGACTCTCGACAACCCATTGCGCTTGGTGCAGCGCCTCGCGCGGGTGCGTGTTGGTGACGCCCAGGACCGAAAGCCCGGCACCCCGCGCCGCGGCGATACCGGTGGGGGTGTCTTCGATCGCGATAACCCGCTCAGGCTGAATGTCCCTGTCCGCATGCTTCTCCCTCAACCGCTCCAGAGCCAGCAGATAACTCTCGGGGTCCGGCTTGCTGCGCCTCACCTCCTCGGCCGTGACCATCGTCTCGAAGCTGTGCCCGAAGCCGGTGGCACGGAGCACGGCATCGATATCCGACCGCAATGCCCCACTGCAGACACACAGAGGCACCTCCGCCTCGTGCAGACGCCTGACCAGATTCCAGACCCCCGGATAAATCGGTGCACCCTGCTCCTGCACAAGCTCAATAAACGCAAGCGCCTTTCGATCGACCAGTTCCTGCAGGGTCGGGCCATCCGGCTCTTCTCCCGCGCCGCCCAGACGGTACCGCAGAACGTCCCGATCATCGAAACCAATACATTGCGCCACGTAGTCTTCCCACGTTATCGAGAGCCCCTTCGGCGCCAGAAGCCGCTCGAAGGCGAGATAGTGCAGCTTTTCGGTATCGGCCACGATCCCGTCGAAATCGAAGATCACAGCGTGCAAGCGGTGGTCAGG
>SLOV01000260.1 GCA_007132345.1 Kiritimatiellia bacterium | reverse complement strand
TCTGCTGGGGCACTGCGGAAAGGATGGCTCAGCGCGATGCCAGGTTTGTGCGCAGGGTGTCGGCAGCTTTGCGGATGGCACGGCGCTCCGCTTTATCCAGGCGGGCGAGGTTGCGGAGTTGCATGGTCATGCGCTGGTTGCCTTCGAGCTTACGTTGATGGCGCAGAAGGAAATCCCAGTAGAGGGTCGTGAAGGGGCAGGCATCCTCGCCCGTTCGTTTGGCCGGGTCGAAGCGGCAGCCTGCGCAATAGTTGCTCATGCGCTGAATGTATTTGCCGGTGGCCACGTAGGGCTTTGAGGCCATGACGCCTCCATCTCCGAATTGCGACATGCCGAGGGTATTCGGCAGCTCAACCCATTCGATGGCGTCGACATAGACGGCCAGATACCACTTGTGGACTTCGCGCGGATCGACGCCGAGCAGCAGGGCGAAGAGGCCCGTGACCATGAGGCGCTGGATATGGTGCGCATAGCCATGTTCGAGGGTCTGACCGATCGCCTCGCGCAGGCAGCGCATCTCCGTGTCGCCGGTCCAGTAGAAGGCGGGCAGAGGCTCGGTGGCTTCGAGGGCGTTGCGGTCGAGATAGTCGGGCATGTGAAGCCAGTAAACGCCACGCACATACTCGCGCCAGCCGAGGATCTGCCGGATGAAGCCCTCGACCGCGTTGAGGGGATAACGGTCCGGGTCGGACCGCCACGCCCCCTCCGCCGCTGCGACCACTTCGCGGGGGTTCAGCAGATTCAGATTGAGGGCCGCGGAGAGAAGCGAGTGATAGAGGAAGGGCTCACCGCTCCACATGGCGTCCTGATAATCGCCGAACCGGGGCAAGCGATGAGCGATGAAGTCGTCGAGCGCCATCAGTGCTTGAGCGCGGGTGACGGGCCAGTCGAAGGCGTCGAGCGAGCCGGGGTGATCGGCATAAATCCGGTTCACCATGTCCAGAACGGCGCGGGTTGTGGCATCTGGCGGAAAAGAGGGCGGAGGCGGCACGTCCTGTGGGCCGGAGGCGCCGAATGAGCCGCGGTTCTCTTTGTCGAAATTCCAGGCTCCACCTTCCGGCCGATCGCCGTGCATGAGAATGTCGTGTTCTTTGCGCATTTCGCGGTAGAAGAACTCCATGCGCAGACTCTTGCGGCCCTGCGCATGGGTCCGGAACCGGGCCCGGCTGCAAAAGAAGTGACGGCTCTCGCGCTGATCGAGCAACACGTTGGCCTTCTCCGCGGTGGAGCGAAGCGCTTCTTGGAGGCGCCACTCGCCCGGTTCCATCCATATTACGCGCTCGGGGCGCAGGCGGGCCAGGTCGGCGGCCAGCGCCTCTGCCAGGGTCAGGCGTTCGTCCGACCCTTCCGTTTCTCGATAGACGCAGGCGATGCCCTGTTCCGTGAGTTCCTCCCGGAAGTGGCGCATAGCCGAGAGGAAGAGGGCGATGCGCGCCTTGTGCGACCAGACATGCGTGGCTTCCTCCCGCACCTCGGCCATCCAGACGCAATCGCGCGCAGGGTCGAAGCCATCGAACGCCGCGCTCTCCGCATCGAGTTGGTCGCCCAGCACAACCACCAACGAACGGAGCGGAGAGGGAAAACGATCGGGTACCCGTGCGGTCATTACGAAATGGCCTCGGGATTCAGTGAAACGCTGGCCTCAGGGTGTCGACGAATGCGGCGCATGGTGAGTAGTGTCGTGGTATAGATTATAATGAAGATGACCGGAGCACAGAGCAGCCAGCCAAAGACGGCATGCAAGAGCCCGTGCCAGAGTTCGGTCGCGGCCGTCGACCATTTCAAGGAAGTTCGTGTGAAATCGTCGAGGGAAAGCGGATCGACCCGCAGCACGAATTCGGAAAGGCGCAGAAACGGGATGATGAGCAGCAGGGCCAAGGAGGTTACAGCCCAGTTGGCGCCCTGAACCAGCGAGTGGTTGAGGCGAAAGATGTGCGCCGCAAGCAGGCACACAACACTCGAGAGGCCGATGACGGGAAAGAGGCCGATGGTGACACCAATCGCAAGTCCGAGTGCAATCGCCCTGGGTGAAAGGCCCTCACTCAAAAACGAAATCAGCAGCAATCGATACTGCTGCCGCAACGACACTTTCGCTTTCGGATGACTCATCCCGCCTCCACCGAACACGTTTGGGCCGGAACCGTGTACGTAAGGTTCAGTGGCACAGCCGCGACTCTCAGACAAACAATCTGAGCCGCGGAATAGAAATCCTCAACCAGTGAGCCTTACTTTCGGCGGAGAATGTAGCGCAACCGGAAAGAGAAGCAAAGATGGTGAATAAAATCATTTCATTCGAACAGGAAGCGGACGGCAATGCAATGGCGACGCTCCGTTCCAATTTTGGCCATAGCCTCCACGATATGTCCTGCGCAGCTCCTGTGCTGGTGGTCTTTCTGCGCCACCTGGGATGTACCTTTTGCCGGGAGACGCTGGCCGACCTTCGCTCGGTACGGTCCGAAATCCTGGGTCAAGGCGTCCACATCGCTCTTGTCCACATGGCGCGGGACGAAGACGCTGCTATCCTCTTCCGCAAGTTTCAGCTTGCCGATTTGCCGCGCTTTGCCGATCCCGACAAGCAACTCCACCAAGCTTTCGGTGTCGGGCGGGGAACGGTGCGCAGTCTGATGGCGTGGCAGAATTGGAAGCGCATGGTGAAAATCGGCGTTCGCTACGGCGCCGGCCCCATCATGGGGGATCCCTTTCAGATGCCTGCTGTGTTTGTGGTCGACCAAGGACAACTGGTTGTCTCGCACCTGCACGAGCAGGTGAGCGATCGTCCCGACTATCTCGCCTTGGTGCGACAGGCGGCCATTGGGCATTACGGAAATCTGGCCTCCGAAAACGAACAGACAACCGATATGACGGCGATGGTTTCATAAAGGAGAACACACCATGATTGCGATTCCAGAGCAAGCGGTCGAAACAGGTGCCGTTGACGCACACCTCCAGTACATGTTCCTGCAAGGTCTGGCCGATCAGATGCCCGAACCTGTCCTGATCGGAGTTCCTGGACATGCCGGTGCGGGCCGGGCTGGGACGATTGTTTATGCGAATGAGGCGGCAACAGATCTCATGGGATGTAGCTTCGAGATGTTGGTGGGCAAATCGCTGCCAATGGCCCGTCCGCACTCACCTCTCGAGTCTCGCAGCGTGCGGGTCGCTAGCCGGTCAGACCGCTTTCGCTCTTCGCGCTTTGGGTCTCGTTTGACGCCATCGCCCGCCGATCTGTCGGGCACTTGGAGGCAGGCGACCTTCCGGGATGGCAACGGGGAGACACGCTATATGTTGTACGTGCTCCCGGAATCCGAATGAGGCATTCATGCTGGCGCGATGAGCCGAGAAGTACTGATTGTCGGTGGCGGCCTGGCGGGATTGTCCTGCGCCGTTCAGCTTCAGAATGCTGGCGTTCCTTATCGGCTTTTCGAGGCTTCGGACCGGGTCGGGGGCAGGGTCCGAACGGACAGAGTAGACGGCTTCCTGCTCGACCGTGGTTTTCAAGTCTTTCTCGATGCATACCCAGAGCCGAGGCGCGTGCTCGATTTTGAAGCTCTGCAACTGCAGGCATTCCTGCCTGGCGCCCTGGTGTTCACGGGTTCCCGGCTTGTCCGGTTGGCGGACCCGCTACGCTGTCCGGCTGCGTTTGGCGATCTGGTGCGCCAGAAAATCGCCGGAGTGAGAGATGCCGTGAAAACCCTCGCCCTGCGCCGCAGTGCGTCCCGGATGTCCGCGGACGGGCCGTCCGGCTCGCGTGACCAGGCAACGATGGCGTTTCTTCGGGAGAAAGGCTTTTCGGCGCGGATGATCGATATGTTCTGGAGGCCGTTCCTGGGCGGCATCTTTCTGGAGCCTGACCTGGAAACGTCCCGGCGCATGTTCGACTTCGTGTTTGGCATGTTCACCCGCGGGCGTGCCACGTTGCCGGCCAGCGGCATGGAAGCGATCCCACGCCAACTGGCGGAAAAACTGGATGCCTCCCGCATTCATCTCGAAACGCCTGTTGAGAGAATCGAGCCGAACCGCCTTTGGGCGCGCGGCGAGAGTTGGGGCGCCCAGGCGGTGGTGCTGGCCGCCGATGGCTGGTCCGCCGCTTCGCTGGTGCCGTCGCTCCATGCGCCCCAGCCGCGCGGCGTTTGTAACCTGTACTTTCGGGCCGCGCGACCGCCGTACGAAGGCCCCTGGCTGGCCCTGAACGGGGCCGGTTCGGGCTGCGTGAACAACCTGGCCGTGCCCTCGAATGTTTGTCCGTCTTACGCAAGTGGTGGCGAGGCATTGGTTTCGGTATCTGTGCTGGCTGCGGACGCCAGGGATGTAGATCTCCTGCCGGAGCGGGTGCGTGACGAATTATCCGCCTGGTTCGGCGATCAGGTGCGGGCCTGGACACACCTGCGGACCTACCATCTTCCCCACGCGCTTCCCGCCCAGAACCCCGGCTGGCTGGAACCGGTAGAGCGGCCCGTCCAGCTTGCGGACGGCCTACTGGTGTGTGGCGATCACCGCGACAACGCCTCGATTCAGGGCGCGATGGTATCCGGGCGCCGCGCCGCGGAGGCTGTTCTGGAGCAGGCAGGCGCCAAGAGCGGGCTGAATTAAAAACTTGTTTTTATGTGTCCGCCCATGCATAGGGTGCGACTGCATATGGAGGCGGTGGATTTCCGAGTAAGATTAGCAGGATCGTCTGACCGGCCATAAGGCTTTGGTGAACGAGTCTCTTGCTCCGAACGGGTTGGGGCAGCTTGCTGGGACGTCTCCGAGGGCAGATCAGTAGAAAAGGAAGCGCGATGGGCACGAGATTGTATGTTGGGAATGTCTCCTTCAAGAGCACCGAGTCGGATATTACGCATCACTTCGAACAGGCGGGACCGGTGGCCGACTGCCACCTGGTTTCTGACCGCAATACAGGGCAATCCCGCGGGTTTGCCTTCGTGGAGATGGGGACGCAGGATGGTGCCGAGAAGGCCATTCGCGAACTGAACGGCAGCGACCTCGATGGCCGCACCTTGACGGTGAACGAAGCCCGCCCGCGAGAAGAGCGGGGTGGCGGATTCGGCGGCGGCGGCGGTGGCGGCGGCTACGGCGGGGGTGGCGGCGGCAGAGGCGGCAGAGGCGGAGGTGGCGGCGGCGGCGGCAGAGGCGGCAGAGGAGGTGGTGGCGGCGGCGGCGGCAGGCGTTACTAGACAAACTTGCGTCACCCTCGCCGCCAACGGCCATGTCCGTTCCGGTGTGTGCTTCCACCAGGGCCCGGGGGCACCTCCCTGACCGGTACGGTTTGCGACACCAAACTTTGGGTCGATGTCGATCGACTTCACGT
>SLOV01000347.1 GCA_007132345.1 Kiritimatiellia bacterium | reverse complement strand
TGCCCGGCACACTGTGCGGCGAGATCGAAAACGACATTCATCACATTCACCTGCTGACCGCCACCACCGCACCGGAAAAGGAGCTCCGGGAGCTGGAACGGTGGGTCGGCCAACTCTTCGGCGTCACCACGGAGGGCCGAGCATGACGTTTTCCTCATTTATAGATGTCGCCGCACTTGCGGCCTTGCTCTGCCTGGGGCCAGCCTTCGCGCGCATCTGTCGTGGACCGCAACTGGAAGACCGGCTCCTCGGCCTCCAGGCACTCGGCTCGGCGGGGACTGCCTTGCTCCTGCTGCTCGCGCAGGTACAACGGGCGCCTGTCCTCTTCGACGTTGCCCTCGCGATGGCGCTGCTCTCGGCCGTCACCCTCCTGACCCTGGTCCGCGTGCTGGGCGATCATTCCGAAGGTTGAACCGTATGGAAATGCCGTTGCACTATCTCTCCAACGCGCTCGTGCTTGCGGGCATCTTCTTCCTCTTTGCCTCCGCCCTTGGCGTGCTCCGTTTTCCCGACACGCTCTCGCGGCTGCACGCCCTTGCCAAGGCGGACAACGTCGCGCTCGGCTGCATTGTGCTTGGACTCATGATCCGGCAGCCGAACGCCTTGCTGGCGCTGAAGTTGGTCCTGATCTGGAGCGTCACGCAAATCTCCTCCGCCGCCAGCGGTTTCAAACTGGCACAACAGATCCGGGCGCGCGCCCTCCGCGAGCAGCGCCCGGGCGGGGAGTCCGCGCCATGAATGCCGGCACCCTCATGGATCTCATCCTGCCCTTGGGCCTTGTGGTGCTTGCGGAAATCATTCTACGACAGCGCCGCGCCGCCGAGGCCGTCGCCCAGTTCATGGTCTTCGGCCTCCTCATGGCCGTGGCCTGGGTGCGGGTCGATGCCCCCGACCTGGCCCTGACCGAGGCCGCGATCGGCTCCGGCGTCACGGGCGCACTCCTCCTCGCCGCCCTGCGCCGCATCGGTCCGCACCGCGAGCCGACACGCCCGCTGCCGTCGCCCGCCCGACTGCCGGTCTATACCGCCACGTTGCTCCTGGGCGGCGCACTGAGTTGGGCGCTCATCGAGTTATGGAGCGACCCTGTCTCGCTCACGGCCGCCGTCGATGCCAGGCTTGCGGAGAGCGGCAGCTCGAATCCGGTGGCTGCCGTCATTCTCAATTTCCGGGCCTACGATACGTTTCTGGAGATCGGGGTGTTGCTGCTCTCCGCGCTCGCCGTCTATACCCTGGCCGGCTCGCGAGGCCGGCGTTCCCTGGAGGAGCCCGGCCCCGTGTTCCAGTTCTATTTGAGCAGGCTCGCCCCATTATTCGCCATCGTGGCTCTTTATCTGGTCTGGATCGGCTCGCGCAGGCCGGGGGGTGCCTTTCCCGCGGGCGCCCTTCTTTCCGGTGTGGGTGTGCTGGTGCTGCTCGGTGCCTCGCCATGGCCGTTGGGCCTGCATCGCAAGGTGGTTCGCTATCTGCTCGTCGCCGGCTTCGGTGTCTTTCTCTTCGCTGGCCTCTGGGGCGGGCGCTATGGCGCCATGCTGACGCTCCCACCGGAGCAGGCGAAGGCCTGGAAGCTGCTCATCGAGTTGGCCTGCATGCTGAGCATCGGTTTCTCGTTTACAGTCCTGTTCGCCTGCTGTGCCGGCTGGCTCGGGGACGAGAGCGGGGAGGGGACATGAACCCGCAGCTCGTTTATGCCCTGGCGGGTGCCTGGATCTGCGCGATCGGTTTGCGTGGCTTCATGGGGGAAGTGGACACCTTTCGCCGTATCCTCGGCGCGAACCTCCTCGGCAGCGGCATCTTCCTTGTGCTGGTGGCGGTGGCCCGCCGCGCTCCCGACGGGCCACCTGATCCGGTCCCACACGCCATGGTGCTGACCGGCATTGTGGTCTCCGTAAGCGGCACGGCCCTGCTGCTCGCCTTGCTCGCACGCCTGCACGAGGAGCATAGGGAGGAAGGGGAGGGGAACGAATGACGCCACCCCCTTTTCTCGTCGAGTTGCCGGTCGCGGTGCCCATGGTTCTGGCCGTAGTCTGGCTCTTGTTGCCCCGACGTTTTGCCAGGTTCCTGGCACGGCCCGGTGCATTGACCGCGGCGGTCGCCGTGCTGCCCTGCCTGCATTGGGTCTGGCGGCACGGTCCGATCCGCCAGCCGCTCGGGGGCTGGATGGCGCCGCTCGGCATCGATCTTTACCTCGACGGCCTCTCCGCCTTTCTGATGCTCTTCCACGCCTGCGCGGGCGCGGCGATCTCTTTTTCCGCCGCGGGTTATTTCCCCGGCAGCGACGCGGCCGACCGGCAGCGGACGGACCTCTTCTGGCCGCTCTTCTTCCTGGTCTGGGGCGGGCTCAATTCGCTGGTCCTGAGCCTCGACCTCTTCAACCTGTTCGTCACGCTTGAATTGATCGGAATCGGTGGCGTCGGGCTCATCCTGATTCGCGGGGATGCCGGGGCGACGCGCGCCGCTATGGAGTATCTGCTCCAGGCGCTGGTGGGCGGCATGCTCTTTCTCCTCGGCGCGGCCCTGATGTATAGCCGAACCGCCACCATGGACCTGCACCTGATCGCCGAGATGCTGACCCCGGACCCCGTCCTGAATATAGGACTGGCCCTTATCCTCGCGGGCCTGATGGTGAAAGCGGCGCTCTTTCCGATGCATTTCTGGCTACCGCCAGCCCACGCCAACGCCGCCGCGCCGGTCAGCGCCGTGCTCTCAGGGCTGGTTGTGACCGCGGCCTATGTCGTGGCGTTGCGCCTGTGGTACGCCGGGTTCCACCAGCTTGCGCCGATGATGCTTCCTCCGATTCTCAGTGTGCTCGGCTGCCTGGGGATCGTCTGGGGCGGGGCCATGGCCCTGCGCCAGGACCGCCTCAAGCGCTTGCTGGCCTATTCGACCGTCAGTCAAATGGGCTATCTCTTTCTGGTCTTTGCCCTTGCCAGCGAGGCCTTGCCCGGTCAGGGCTGGGTCTGGGCTGGCGCCGTTTATATGGCCGTCTCGCACGGGCTCGCCAAGGCGGGGGCCTTTCTCGCCGCGGGGCGTCTCCAAACCGCCTATGGCAGTGATCGGCTCTCGGCGCTGGCCGGCGCCGCCAGCACGCATCCGCTTGCCGTCATGATGCTCGCCCTCTCCGGCCTCCACCTCATGGGGCTGCCGCCCGGCGCCGGGTTTGCCGGCAAGTGGATCCTGCTCATGGCGGCCATGGCGAAAGACCAATGGGGGATCGCCGCCTTCATTCTGCTCGGCGGCCTCATCTCCGCCGGCTACACCGTGCGCGCCGTAGAGGCGTGCCTGCGCCCAGCCGAGTCCCCGATCGAGACCGCACCGGTGCGTGCCCCCATGTTTCCGATCCTCATTCTGGTGCTCGCGCCGTTTGTCATCGGCATCTTGCTCGAAGAGGCGGGCGTGTTACTGAGCATCGGTGCGCCGGTCGACTTCTCGGAGTTTCCCATGCCGGGAGGCTTGCGATGACGGGGGGAGTCTGGCTGCCCATCAGTGCCGCCATTCCGTTCCTCTTCGCCCTGGCGGGGTGGTGGTCGCTGCCGCGCCGCTACCTTTATGCGTTGCTGCCCCTCGCGGCCCTGCCTGCACTCGGCGCCGCCTGTCTGCTGCCCACGGGAAGCGCCTGGGCCCTACCGCGCGGGCGCATCGAATTGGCCTGGCTCCTCGACGATACAGCGCGCGCCTTCCTCCTCTTTACCGCGCTGGGCTGGACCCTTGCGTCGCTCTTCGCCGCCTTCTCTTTCCGCGGGCACCCGCGCCGCAACGCGTTTGCGCTGCCCTTCCTCGTGGCCATGGGGGGCAACTACCTGCTCGTCAGCGCCGCGGATGTTGTCACCTTCTACACCGGCTTCG
Source organism: Kiritimatiellia bacterium (assembly GCA_007132345.1). Classification (GTDB taxonomy): domain Bacteria; phylum Verrucomicrobiota; class Kiritimatiellia; order SLOV01; family SLOV01; genus SLOV01. Next base: position 1,470 of record SLOV01000347.1, on the reverse strand, counting down.
CCATCATGGGCTTCGCCTCCTGGGGCCTCGTCATCTTCGACCAGACCCCGCAGGCGATGCGCGCCGGGCGCGTCTACCTCGCTTTGGTGGTGTTTGGCGAAGCGCTCGTCTTCCCCGGGCTCGTCAAAGGCGCGCTCTGGGCGCAGAGCATCCGGCTCGAGGAAATTCACCACTACTGGACCCTCGACCCTTCGCCACGCTGGGTGCTCATCCTTCTCTTTCTAGGGTTCGGCACAAAGGCCGGCATTGCCCCTGCGCATTTCTGGCTGCCGGTTGCGCACCCGGCCGCGCCGGTACCCGCCAGCGCCGTGCTGAGCGGCTGCATGATCAAGGCCGGTGTCCTCGGCTGGCTACGCCTCTTACCCCTTGGCGACCTGCCGATGCCATTTCTCGGCACGCTCTCCCTGTGGCTGGGCGCACTGAGCTTGGTGGGAGCTGGGCTCATCGGCCTGACGCAGACGAATCCGAAAGCTGTGCTCGCCTACTCCAGCGTTCAAAAGTGCGGGGTGCTGTTACTCTTGCTCTATCCCGCAATGCTCGATCCCGCCTTGTGGCCACTCTCCCTCGCAGCCGTCACCGCCTATGCCGGTTTTCATGCCCTGCACAAGACGGCGCTCTTCCTCAGTGTCGCGGTCACACCCGGCGCCTCGCACGCCGTCGCGCGCATGCTCTCCTGGATCCTTCTTGTGGCATTAACCGTCTCCTTTGCGGGCGCACCCGGCACAGGGGGTGCCTTGGCCAAAAAGGGCGCCAAAGAGATGAGTGCCTCCCTTGCCGAACCGTTCGGGCTCTTTTATTCGGCGCTGCTGCTGATCGCCGGCCCGCTGACGTTCCTGCTCTGCGCCCGCTGCATCCTGCTGATCCGGCCTTCGCCTGATGCCACGCCTGCCAAGCGCGGTATGTGGACTGTATGGGCCATCGCCGCGCTGCTCGCATTGGTTCTGCCGCTGGCCGGTGCGGAATGGTTCGTTGATCGCGATGCGGCGTGGAAAGAGATCCTGGCCTTAGGTGCCGCACTGCTCGCCTTGTTGGTCTGGATCGGATTCCGCTGGCCGCTGCCGGTGCGCATTCCGCAGGGCGACCTGCTCAGTTGGCTCGAACGGGCGTGGCGGGCAGGATCACGGCGCCGCGAGTGCTTGCTTGTACGCTCCGAGCACTTCCTCGTGCAACGAGGCGGCGGCCTTGCCCTTGCCCTCCTCGTCCTTCTTCTGCTCAACCTCATGTGGGCCTGGCGCGGGTAGCTCATACTCTTAACCGCCACCCTTTCTCGAATCCTCCCCCATAAAGACCCCCGCGACCTTGGTCGAGTTCTCCCCCGTAAGCCCCCCCCCGACCTCGCGCGAAACCTATCCGAAAGACCCCCGCGACCTCCCGCGAAGCCCATCCGAAAGACCCCCGCGACCTTGCGTCGCGGGTGAATCAGATTCTCCTGGCAATCCACCAATCTCCTGCCTCCAGCCCTTCCTCCAC
>SLOV01000392.1 GCA_007132345.1 Kiritimatiellia bacterium | reverse complement strand
TCCACCTCAAAAGCAAAACATTCGTTCATCCCGACCTCCTGCCCCCCCCCTGTCACCCCGGCTCCGGAAGCGGAGTCGCTCCGGAACAGGAAAAGAAGTGCATAGGCGTAATTTCTCGGATTGATGGGCGCGACGCCTTATGGCGCAGGCCACCGCGTAGCCGCGTCGAAGCGCCTGCCGGGCTAGCCCGTATTTCTCGCCGCCCGGTGAGAAATGCGCCCCTTCGGGGCCGTGACCTCTACTTGCCGGCGTGCCTTCTGCCAAAGCCGCGCCAAAGGCGAAAGCCGGAAACCCCGCCTTCAGCCCGCGGCGGCATGGCGGCCTCTACGAATCGTTGTCCAGCCGCGCACGGCGCAGAAGAATAGAGTTGCCGATGACGGAAAGCGAACTGGAGGTCATGGCAATTACGCCAATCATGGGATGCAGCAGCCCAGCCGCAGCAATCGGGATGGCCGCAAGATTGTAACACCAGGCCCAGAAGAGGTTCTGCACGACCTTGCGAAACGTCGCGCGCGAAAGACGAATCGACTCCACCACTTTGGTGAGCGATCCGCCGACGATCGTTACGTCGGCGGCCTCGATGGCTACGTCGGCCCCCGCCCCAATTGCAATGCCGACGTTCGCCTGCTTCAGAGCAGGCGCATCATTGATCCCATCACCCACCATCGCCACATGCGGCCCGTACTGGTCCTGCAACCTCTTGATCGCTTCCACCTTGCCCTCGGGCAGGACGCCCGCGATCACCTGGTCGATGCCGACTTCGTTCGCAATGTGCCGCGCCGTGCGCTCGTTGTCGCCGGTCAACATGACCGGCTCAAGACCCAGTTTCTTTATCGCCTCGACCGCTTCGCGCGAATCCTCTTTGACGGTATCCGCGACGGCCAGCAGTCCGGCGACCTGGTCGTCGATCAACGTCACAAAGGCCGTCTTTCCGCTCTCTTCGAGTTCCGCCAGACGATCCTCCAGCCCTGCGAGTGACGCACCGGCCTCCGCGACCAGCCGACGGTTCCCGATCTTTACGGATCGGCCATCCACCGAGCCCTCCACCCCGCGCGCGGTCAGCGCCTTGAAGTCGCCCGCCTCGGATAGATTCAAGCCCTGCTCCTTCGCGGACCGCACCACCGCCTGCGCGATCGGATGCTCGGACGCCGCTTCGAGCGAGGCCGCAATGCGCAGCAGTTCCTCCTCAGCCGTGCCCTCCACGGCGACCACGTCCGTTAATGCAGGCTCGCCTTTCGTGATCGTGCCCGTTTTATCCAATACGATCGCCTTGAGGTCCTTGAAGGCTTGAATCGCCTCGCCGTTGCGGATCAGCACGCCGCGCTCCGCGCCCATGCCGGAGCCGACCATCAGCGCTGTCGGCGTTGCCAATCCCAACGCACAGGGACAGGCGATCACCAGCACCGCGATCATCGCCATGAGGGCCAACACCGCGGGGGGCAGTGTGGGATCCACCCACGGAAGAAATCCCGCTCCCCACTCGAGGATCGGGCGCGCCACTTCGGCAAACGTCAGCCAGAGGACGAAGCTCGCAAGCGCAATGAGGATCACGACCGGAACAAAGAAGCTGGTCACCCGGTCGGCAAAGGCCTGAATCGGCACCTTGGAGCCTTGCGCCTCGTCCACCAGGCGGATGACCTGTGCGAGGAAGGTGTTCTTGCCCACGCGCGTGGCGCGGACCTTGAGCACACCCTCCTTGTTGATTGTGGCCCCCAACACCGCGTCGCCCTTGCCCTTCTCCACCGGAACCGATTCGCCCGTGGCAATAGATTCATCCACATGGCTGCCGCCGTCTTCCACCTCGCCATCCGTGGGGATCTTCTGGCCGGGCCGGACAATCATCAGATCGCCCACCTGCAGGTCGCGCACGGGCACCTCGATTTCTTCGCCGTCGCGCACGACCTGCGCGGTCTTGGCGCCCATGGTCATCAGCCGCTTGATCGCCTGCGAGGCGCGCCCCTTGGAGCGGTTTTCCAGGTACCGGCCGAGCAGATGGAAGGTCATGATCGTGGCGGCCATCTCGATGAACGAGGTCATGGGATAGACAAAGCCAATGAGCCCCAGCAGATACGGCGGCAAACTACCGAAGCTGATGAGCACGTCCATATTGGCCGTGCGATTAGTCAGCGATCGCCACGCAGAGCGATGCGTGTCGCGGCCGGTGACGAAGACAACAGGAAACGCCAGGATGGCGACCACCGCAAGATAACCGGGGATGGGCCACATGAACATGTGGACCATCATCAGAATCATGATGAGGGTGGTCGGAATGGCCGCAATTCGAAACTGACGCCAGGCGTTTCGGACATACGCCTCTTCTTCCTCCACCCGCTCGTCGATATCTTCTTCTTCCTCCTGGCGAACGCGCGTGACCTCGTAGCCGCCGCGCTCGACGGCCTTGCGGATCGCCTCCGCATCCGTGTCGCCGGACTGAAACGTCACGCGGGCCTGATGGTTGGAAATGTTCGTCCCGATATCGAGCACGCCGGGCAGTCGCTCAATCGATGCCCGCACCAGCCCTGCGCAGTGTCCGCTGCCCATGCCGGGCACGGTCAGGACCACCACGTCTGCGGAAGTCGAATCTGTGGACGCATGCGGTCCCGCGGGCTTTTGCTCACTCATTGTATGCACCTCCTCGCTCTACGTTTTCGACCGGACTCCGCCCCAATAGACGGTGGGTTCGGTCATTCGCTCTGATTTTCTTCATCTTCCTTATAGGGCCCGGACTTGAGCCGAAGCTGGAGCTCCTGGCTGAGGCAGTACAGGACCGGCACGGTGAACATCGAAATAATGACAATGCTCATGCCGCCCACGCTCGGAATGGCCATGGGGATCATGATGTCCGCGCCGCGTCCCGTGGAGGTGAGCACCGGCAACAGCGCGAGAATGGTGGTGGCCGAGGTGGCAAGGCACGGGCGCACCCGCCGCTGGCCGGCCTCGACCACGGCCTGGCGGACTTCCGCCACGGTGCCCGGCCGCAATGCCTGCAGACGCTGCCGGATATAGGTGGCCATGACCACCCCGTCGTCGACCGCAATACCGAAAAGCGCCAGGAAACCCACCCAGACGGCGACGCTCAAGTTGACCGGCTGCATCTGGAAGAGGTCGCGGAGATTCACGCCGAAGACGGAAACGTTGGCGAACCATTCCTGGCCGTAGAGCCAGATCATGATAAATCCGCCGGACCACGCCACCACTATGCCGCTGAAGACAATCAATGTCGCGCCCACGGACCGGAACTGGAAATAGAGAATGAGAAAGATGATGCTCAGCGCGAGTGGCAATACCACGCGGAGCGTGGCCATGGCGCGCAACTGGTGCTCGTAACTCCCGGCAAAAGTCCAACTCACTCCGCGAGGCACCACCAGCTCGCCCGAATCGGTCATGGCTTCAAGGTATTCCATGGCCTGTTCGACCACATCCACCTCGGCGACGCCCGGCTGACCGCCGAACGTAACGTATGCGGTGAGGAAGGTGTCTTCGCTGCGGATCATCTGGGGACCGCGCACATACTGGATCTCCGCCACCTCGCGCAACGGGACCTGCGTCCCGTCCATCGCCGCCACCAGCACACCGCCCAGGTCCTCGATGTCGTTCCGCAATTCGCGCGGATAACGAACGCGCACGGGGAAACGCTCGCGCCCTTCGACCGTGGTCGTGATCGTCATGCCACCGATCGCCACACTGATTGTGTGCTGGACGTCGAGGATATTGAGCCCGTACCGCGAGATGGCCTCCCGGTCGATCTCGATCTCGAGATAGGGTTTACCGACCACGCGATCGGCGTTGACGGTTTCGGCGCGAATGTTCGGCACCTGCCGCAAAAGCCCTTCCATCCGGACCGCCATCCGGTCGAGGGTCTCCAGGTCGGGCGCGCGAATCTTGACGCCCATCGGGGCGCGCATGCCGGTTTGCAGCATCACGAGGCGTGTTTCAATGGGCTGGAGCTTCGGCGCAGAGGTGGTGCCGGGAATCCGCGCGGCCCGCACGATCTCGTCCCAGATATCGTCCGGGGAGCCAATATGATCGCGCCATTGCCGATAGGGGCGCCCGCGCGGGTCGGGAATCAGTTCACCCTCCTCGTCCCGCACAAATTCACCGGCCCGGCGGTCAAACTGGAAGTTGATACGCCGCCCGGAGGGGTCAGTCTTGAATTCGGGTTTGTAATGGATCACCGTCTCGATCATCGAAATCGGGGCGGGATCGAGCGCGCTGTCGGCCCGGCCAAGCTTGCCGACGACCAGATCCACCTCGGGCACGGAGGCCATGGCCTTGTCCTGGTACTTCATCACCTCGAGTACTTCCCCCATCGAGGCGTGCGGCATGGTCGTCGGCATCCAGAGGAACGAGCCTTCGTCGAGGGGCGGCATGAATTCCCGGCCAAGGCCGGGAAACTCGTGCATGAGAAAACTCCACGGACTGGAAAGCCGGATGGTCTGCGGGTCCCCGCCGAAGGTGGCGTAAGCGCGCGGGATGAAGCTGAAAGTCCGGTTGAAGCCGAGCCATATACTCAACCCGAGCGCGGTCAGCGCGATCGGCATGGAGAGCAGTGCGGCTTTGTGTGCCAGGCACCAACGCAGGATCCGCTCGTAGGCCCGATGGAGCAGCAGAAAGAAGCAGAGCAATCCGCCGACCAGCAAAACCAGGAAGAGGAAATTGCGCATAAACCCGAGGGCGGGTCCCAGCGGTTCCCAGACCCGCGTGAGGATCACGCCCATCGCCAGCACGGCCAATACAGTGGCACCCCAGCGCCCGGCCCGATGCAGCCCTTCCGAAAATCGGCGCGCACCGGCTTCCCGGCCTGGCGACCAGCGCTGCGCCCACCGCGGCAGGTCCGAGACGAGCAGGTGATAGATCGCGAGCCCCAGCAGGACCACGGCCGCCAGCCATACGCCCGTCCAGGAGCGGATGAGGCCCACGCCTCCCATGACAACCGCCGTCAGGCCGAGGCCAAAGAGTGCCGTGTTCCTGATCCGGCGGGAGTGCGCGCGACCCGCAATCAGCAGATGCGCCACGGTGGGCACGACGATGAGGGCCACGGCAACCGACGCCACCAGCACGAACGTCTTGGTATAGGCCAGCGGGATGAACATCTTGCCTTCCGCGCCCGTCATCGTGAAGACAGGCAGAAAGCTGATCACCGTGGTGCTGATGGCGGTCAGGATGGCGGACCCCACCTCGGCCGCGCCCCGGTGCACCACCTCCAGCCGGCTCTCCTCGGGATCGGCCTCTTCGAGATGTTTGAGCACATTCTCCGTGACGATCACCCCCATGTCTACAATGGTGCCGATGGCAATCGCAATGCCGGCCAGCGCCACGACGTTGGCATCGATGCCGACG
>SLOV01000150.1 GCA_007132345.1 Kiritimatiellia bacterium | reverse complement strand
CGATGAGACTCACGGCAATGCCCGCGCCGTCGAGTTCGACGCGCAGAATGTCCGAAAGCGCCTCCATGGCGAACTTCGTTGCCGAGTAGACGCCATTGAAGGGAATGGCAATGCGGCCGACTACGGAACTGACGTTGACAATGCGCCCCTGCCCGCGTCGGCGAAAGACGGGGATCAGGCAGTTGGTGAGTTCCTGCATCCCGAAGACGTTGGTCTCAAACTGGGCGCGCATGGCATCGCGCGGAATGTCTTCGATGGCCCCGGATTGTCCGTAGCCCGCATTGTTGACGAGCGCGCCCAGCTCGCCGTTACAGAGGTCGAGGGCCGTGGCGGCCGCGTTTTGCACCGACTCGGAGTCGGTCATATCAAGATGGATGGGCGTGAAGCCGTCGGATTCGAGTGCGGCCAGATCTTCCGGCTTACGCGCCGTGGGGAAGACCTGCCAGCCCGCGTCCCGGAGAAGTCGTGCCGCAGCCGCGCCGATGCCGGTCGAACAGCCAGTCACTAGGACCGTCCGGGGCTGTAGTGCAGGGTATCGCATCGGGGTTTTCGCAACGGTCAGGATTGCAGGAGGCTGTTGATCTTTTCGCGCAGGTCCCCGATGGGATACGGTTTTGCGAGGAATCCGTCCGGGCGAACGGTCTCAAAGCGGTTGGCCACTTCGGTGGAGTGGTAGCCACTGGTGAGGAGCACTTTAATTTCCGGTCGGATCTTCCGAATTTCCTCGAGCACTTCCTGGCCGCCCATTCCGGGCATGACGAGATCCAGCAGCACCAACCGCACACGCGCCGGGTCCCGCTCCAGCGCCGCCAGTCCGTCAGGACCGTTGCTGTAGGATTCGACCTGGAAGCCCATCTTGAGAAGGGCCTTTTCGGCGAGCTTTCGCACCATGGTCTCGTCCTCGATGATCATGATGTAGCCGTCTACATCCGCAACGCTCTGCACCGGTTCAAGAGGGGCAATCGGAATTTCAATGTTGGTGTGCGGGACCGGCGGGGGCTGTACTCGGGCTTGTGAGGCGAGTGGCAGGAGAATCTCCGCAGTGGTCCCTTGGCCCTCGCGGCTGCGCAGCAGGACTCCGCCTCCATGCCCGGTGAGAATGCCCTGCACGGTCGAAAGGCCCAACCCACGTCCGGTGAATTTCGTTGAAAAGAAAGGGTCAAAAGCATTGTCGAGGGTCTCGACGGACATTCCCGTTCCATTATCGGTGATGCGGACGCAAGCAAAGGTGCCGGGCTGGAGCCGTGCCAAGGAAACATGCTCGTCAAGAAAGCCCTGGTCGATTAGGCGGGGCAATAGCTCGACATCGATTCGATCGTCTTTCCCGCGCAAGGCCTCGAAAGCGTTCGTCATGAGATGCTCGATCACATCGGCCAGTTCTTTCCGGTCTGCTTGCACCATGAGCTGATCGCCTTCCATGTGCAGCGAGAGGCGGACGGCGCCGCGGGCCTGGGGCCGGAGTTTCAAGGCCAGCTTCTTAAGAATGAGCGGCACATGAACCGCGAGGTCTGTCGCCTCGATTTCGAAGTGTCCCCCGCCAGCATAGCCAAGCAGTTTCTGCCCTAAGCGGGCAATGTTGTTGGCACTGCTATAGGCCTCCTCCAGTTCCTCCCGAACGGGGTCATTCTGGGGCGTCCGTTCGAGCATGCCGGCTACGTTGGAAAGGATGACGGTAAGCTGGTTATTCAGGTCGTGTGCCATGCCACCGGCCAGCGTTTGTAAGCTGCGCAATTTGGCTTCCGCACTCTCGGCGGCCAACGCCGCACTGCGAACCTTCTTCTCCTCAAGAACCTTGTGAATGCGGTGCACAATGACATCGGATGCAGAAGGCTTCACCAGAAAGTCGGAGGCGCCGTAGCGCAGTGCTTCCGTCGCGCTATCGAGGGTGCCAAAGGCCGTATTGATGATGACGGGAGTTTCGGGGTGCGTTTCGCGCATTTGCCGCAACGTCTCCAGGCCGTCCATGCCGTCCATCACAAGGTCGAGCAGCACGAGGTCCACGGTCTGGTCGCGAAGCGTGGCGAGGCATTCGTGGCCGTTTGCGGCGGTCAGCACATCGAAGCCTAGAGAATCGAGATCGGAAGCGATCCCGGAGCGCGCCAGTTCGTCGTCATCCACCACCAGAATGATCTGCTTTGACTCCATCGCGCGTACAACCAACTCCCCGGATGCAAAGAATGTAATCGGACCGTCCATGGGTGTCCAACCCGAATCAGCAATTCTCAGTATGGCCCTTGCCGCCTGAAGGCGGGACTACAAACGGGCGAAAACCCGGCGAGAAACCGTTCGTAGTACCTGCATCGGCAGGCCCGAAGAAACCGTTCCTGGCCATACTGAGAATTGCTGAACCCGAATCCAGGGCGGGCGCGCCGCCGCAATTTGGGGTCGCGAAATGCTGGGTGAGACAGTAGGGTGCTGATCGGTGACGGGAGGAAGGTGGCGTGAAATTCTGGGAACAATTGGGCGGCGCTACGCGCGGCGCGCTGATCGGTGTCTTGACGATGACACTGTTGTGGCTGCTTGCGCCGCGTGCATCGGAGCGGCTCGACGACGACGCGGTTGAAATCCGCTATATGGCGCCGGAGGGCCCCATCCGTGACGCGATGGAGGACGCCATCCGCGAATTCGAGTTCCTGAGCAGGCGCCGCCACGAAGAGACCGACGGCGCCTACCCGCACTACCGCGTGGTGGCCGGCCAGCATGCTTCGCGTGATCAGGTGGAGGATCCGACCCGTTTTCTCCTCAGCCTGGTCGGCGGCGAACCGCCCGACGTCATCTTTTTCGACCGCTTCGCCATCAGCGAATGGGCCGCACGCGGGGCTTTCACGCCGCTCGATGCGTGGCTCGAACGCGACGACGCAGCCTGGGCGGCCTGGGAAGAGGCGCGAGAAGAAGAGCCGGCGCTGCTCCCCCCCTGGCCGGGCGCCCTGCCCGAGCCGGCGCGCGCTGAAGGCGCCGCCGACCTCGCCGCCGTGGAACGGATCGACCAGGCGAACTTCTTCGAAGCCTGTTGGGATGAAGCCATCTTCACCGACCCCCACACCGGCGTGAGCCAGATCTTCGGCATTCCCAACAATGCCGACAACCGGGTGCTGCTCTACAATAAAGATATTCTGATCCGCAACGGATACACGAACGAGTTCGGCGAAGCACGCCCGCCCCGCTCCTGGGAAGAACTCGAAGAGATGGCCGTTGCCATGACCGAGCGCAACGCCGCGGGCAACATCGAGACGATCGGCTTTATTCCCAACTACGGAAACTCCTGGCTCTACATGTATGGCTGGCAGGCCGGTGGCCAGTTCATGAGCGACGACGGGCGGCGCTGTACCCTCAACGACCCGCGCATCGCCGAAGCACTGGAGTTCATGACCCGTATTTACGACCGGCTCGGCGGCGCCCGCGAGGTCTATGCTTTCCAGAGCACCTTTCAGGGCGACGCACTCGATCCATTTATTCAGGGCAAGGTTGCCATGAAGATCGACGGTGTCTGGATCATGGAGTCGCTGGCCCGCTACGGCCGCGATCTCAACCTCGGCGCCGCCCCGCCACCCATGCCGCAGCGCGAGTTGGACGCCGGCCGCGAGCCGATCTCCTGGACCGGCGGCTGGGCCTACGCGATTCCCTCCTCCTCCACCGAAAAGGAAGGGGCCTGGGAACTCATCCGCTTCCTCGTCAGCACGCGCGCCCTGGAGATCCTGGCCCGCTCCACCGAATACACCTACGCCGCACAGGGCCAACCCTTCATTCCGCGCCAGATGCCGAACCGCATCCATAACGAGTGGCTCTTTCAGCATTTCGTCGTCGAAAACGACGCGCTCGATCCGAAGTACAAAGAGACCATGCGCGTCTTTAATGACCTGCTCGAAAACTCCTACTTCCGCCCGGTCACACCGGTGGGACAGCGCCTCTGGAACGCGCAGATCTGGGCCATGGAAGACGCCATTTTCCACAAGCGCACGCCGCAGGAAGCGCTCGACTACTACACCGCCATCGTGCAGCGCGATCTCGACGCCCTGCTCGCGCCGCCCGAACGCGAACCGATCCGGAGTTGGGGCTGGTTCTTCTGGCTCTACGGGGCGCTGCTCACGGCGGCGGTGCTCGCCGTCTACACATGGGACACGCGCCCCGATCTCCGCCAGCGCACCATCGGCGCCCTCGGGCTGAAGCGCTTGGCCCGCCGGGGGGGTAAACGCAGCGGGAGCGCCCCCGCGTTGGAAGGCAAGAAAGGCTCCTACTTCAGGTCGCAGTGGAAAGACGGCGTGATCTGTGCGCTGCCCTGGCTGCTGGGCTTTACGCTCTTCACCGGCGGCCCGCTCCTCTTCTCCATCATCATCAGCTTCTGCCAGTTCGACATTCTTAATGACGCCGTCTACACCGGGCTCTCGAACTATCGCATCATGTTGGTACAGGACGAGCTGTTCTGGAAATCGCTCGGCAACACCGTCTACATGGTCATCGGCGTGCCACTCGGCATGGCGGTCGGCCTCGGCATGGCCCTGCTGCTGACGCGCGAGGTACGCGGCGTCGCCGTCTGGCGCACCTTCTTCTACCTGCCCAGCATCGTGCCCGTCGTCGCGGCCAGCATTCTCTGGATCTGGATCTTCAACCCGCAGAGCGGCCTCATCAACCAGCTCATCGGGGCCACCAACCAGGGCCTGGCCGCGCTCTTCGGCGACTGGGTTCCCACGCTGCCCCAACCGCTCTGGCTTCAGGACGAAGCCACCAGTAAAGCGTCGCTCATTCTCATGGGGCTCTGGACCGCGGGCGGTGGCATGATCATCTGGATCGCCGGCATCAAAGGCATCAGCAAATCCTATTACGAAGCCGCCTCCATCGATGGCGCAGGCGCCTGGCAGAGCTTCCGCCACATCACCCTGCCCATGCTCACCCCCTACATCTTCTTCAACCTCGTCATGGGCCTCATCGGCACCTTCCAGATTTTCGCGCAGGCCTTCATCATGACCGCGGGCGGCCCCGTCAACTCGACCCTCTTCTACGTCTATCACCTCTTCAACAACGCCTTCCGCTACCTCCACATGGGCTACGCCTGCGCCATGGCCTGGTTCCTCTTCCTGATCGTGCTCATCCTCACCGCGATCCAGATGCATTTCTCCAACCGTTGGGTCCATTATGAAGGCGACTGACCAACACCCCGGCCCAACGGCGCGGCGGATTCGCGAGACCGCCCAGATGCTTTTGATCTACGCGCTGCTCGCAGGCGGCTCGATGGTCTTTGCATTGCCGTTCATCTGGATGCTCGGCAGCAGCTTCAAGGTCGACCGCGAAATGTTCGGGCGCACGCTCACCCTCTGGCCAGAGCGCCCCGATCCCGCCCCCGCCTCG
>SLOV01000279.1 GCA_007132345.1 Kiritimatiellia bacterium | reverse complement strand
TTCCGGTCGCTGACCGGTAAAGGCGTGCAGGCGGAGGTCGATACCGAGTCCTGCCTGCTGGGAAGGCGCGAGATTCTGGAGGAAGGCCCGCTACGCGGTTGGGCGCGCGAGCTACCCGATCCGCCTGCGGGTCTATCCGAGGTGTGGTTTGTGCAGGGGTCGCTGCTTGGTCGCATTCTTCTCGAAGACCAGGTGCGCGAAGAATCCGCGGGCGTGTTGGAGCGATTGGTTGCACGCGGCGTGCGGGTGGTGATGTTGACCGGCGATCGGGCGGAAGCGGCGGAGGTGGTTGGACAGAAGCTGGGCAACATTGATATTCGTGCCGGACTGAGTCCCGAAGAAAAGGTCACGGCGATTCAGGCGCTACGCGATGAGGGCGCCCGCGTAGCGATGGTCGGGGACGGCATCAATGACGCCCCTTCTCTGGCGGCTGCCGATGTGGCGGTTGCGATGGGGGCGCGCGGCAGCGACGCGGCGCTCGAGCAGAGCGACGTAGTGCTGATGAACGATCGGATCGAGAACGTGCATGAGGCCTATCAGCTCAGCAGGCGCGCGCGACGGGTGATTCGCCAGAACATCACGATCTCGCTCGGCACCATTGTGATCATGGTCGGCGCGGCCGTCCTGGGGGTGCTGCCGATCACGCTCGGCGTACTGGCCCATGAAGGCTCTACCATCGTGGTGTGTCTGAATAGCTTGCGGTTGTTGAAGTAGAGCGGCGGGAAGCCCCTGCTGGTGCGCGGAACCCTAGCCGTGTGGAGTGCGGGTTCTCGAACCCGCTTTGCGTCGCGCCTTCTCGAAGGCGCGGTTATGTGGCCGTTTGTTATATTTCAAAATCATATGATGCTTCCGGACGCGGAAGCGCGTCCGCTCCGCAGAAGATCCGAATTACATACAGCACGGAGCGGCTCGGCTACCCGAGCCGAACACCTCGTTCATCTGCCCACCTGTGAAAGCGCCTTGTCGGGTGGGGTGCTGGCCCGCCATTCGTTTGGAGGGAACCGTCGTGGTCAGCCTCGCAGGCAATGCTTTTCAGTGTCAGGGAAAACGATCATGATCCGATTTAGGAGTTGTGATTCACTCTCATCGAGGGCTTTGACATGAAACGGGCGACTTTATCGATCTTTCTTGGGCTGCTGGTGGGCGTAGCTTGTGCGAAGGGGGCAACTGCGTATGAAGTCGATCTGGAGTCCGGCTGGCTCTGGACGGGACGGGCGGACGTGCGGATCCCCGGCAACGAAGGCACACGCTTTTCTTTTACAGACGACCTCGACGCGGATAGCGGCGCCTATGTGCGCGCCCGCCTTGGATGGCGTCCGCGTGAACGTTATGCGGTGATGCTGACACTCGCGCCGCTCGAAGCCACCGCCCGCGGCAGGTTCGAGGAGGAGATCCGTTTTGCGGATACCGTCTTTCCCGCAGGCAGCGCGGTGAAAGCCACGTACCGATTCAACAACTACCGTGCAACCTATCGCTATCGATGGATCGAGGAGGCGCGCTACTACCTGCACGTCGGCGGAACGCTCTTTGTGCGGGACGCCAAGGTCACCGTGAGATCCGAGGCTGACCGGGACTCCGACGATGACCTGGGCCTGGTACCGCTCGTGAGTTTTGCCCTGGGCTGGGAAGCCGTTCCACACGTCTGGCTGCGCATGGACGGGGATGCACTGGCCGCGCCACAGGGCCGCGCCATCGATATCCTCTTCTCGCTCGATTATGAGTGGAACACCGCCTGGGAAACGGGGATCGGGTATCGGGTGCTGGACGGAGGCGCCGACAACAATAGCGTCTACACCTTTGCCACCTTCCACCACGCGGCGCTGGTGCTGCGTTATCGGTGGTGATTGTAGATGGAGTCCCAGCGCTACTTGACTTCCGCGCCGCTGGAGAGTTCGCCATCGACCGTGATGAGGCGCATTGTCTCGCCTTTGGTGGCGGCGAGCAGCATGCCTTGCGATTCGATGCCACGCAGCGTCACGGGTTTCAGGTTAGCGACAACGACGACCGTGCGGCCGATAAGCTTTTCGGGTTCGTAGTGCATGGCAATACCGGCCACGATCTGGCGACGCTCGCTGCCCATCATGACTTCAAGCTTCAAGAGTTTCGAAGTCTTTGGCACGCGCTCCGCCGCCATGATCTTGGCCGTGCGCAGCTTGACCTTCGAGAAGTCTTCATAGTCGATGACGCCAACCACCGGCTCGGCGGAGGGGACTTCGGGTTTGGGCGGTGGCGGTGTGGGTTTCGAAACGGCTTCTTCCACGGGACTCTCCTCAATGACAATGCGCGGGAACAGGGCGTCTGGCTTAATGACGGGCGTTCCCGCTTCTAGTAGGCCAAATTGTTTCAAGTCGGGGACATGCGGCGGGTCGGGCGGTAGCCCGAGGCTTGCACGCAAGGCCGTCATGCGCTCGGGCATGACCGGGTGCAGGAGCCCGGCCACCACCCGCAGCACTTCGGCCACGGTGTAGAGCGTGATGTGCAGCGGCTCTTTGTCCTCTTCTTTCGCCTGCAACCAGGGTTTGCGCCGCTCCATATACCGGTTGGCAGCGCGCACCACCGCAATGACTTCGGCGATCTCTTTGTCGAGCGTCATGGCGCGCAAGGCTGGCTCCAGGCCGTCGGCGGCAGCCTGGGCCAGGGCCCACAGTTCGCGCTCTTCATCGCCGTCAAGCGGGTTTCCCTGCAGGGCGGGAACGGCGCCGTCACAGTTCTTGACCATCAGGTTCAGAACCCGGCTCACCAGGTTGCCAAGATCGTTGGCCAGGTCGCTGTTGTAGCGCATGACAAAGGCCTCTTCGGTGAACGAGGCGTCCTGGCCGGGCGACATCGCCGCGAGGAGAAAATAGCGGAACGCGTCCACGCCGCAGCGGTCGATCATGGCCATGGGGTTGACGACGTTGCCGAGCGACTTGCCCATCTTGGTTTCGCCGCTGAGCCACCAGCCGTGTGCAAAGATGCATTCGGGCATCGGCACGCCCATCGCCTTGAGGAACGTCGGCCAGTAGACGGTATGCGTGACCAGAATATCTTTGCCAATGAGATGGCAGGAGACGGGCCACCATTTCGCGAAGGTCTCGTCGTCGGATAGATGTCCGATGGCGCTGACGTAATTGACGAGGGCATCGAACCAGACATAGGTGACGAAATCGGGATCGAAAGGCATTTCGATGCCCCACGCGAGCCTGCTCTTGGGGCGCGAGATGCAGAGGTCCTTCAGCGGCTTGCGCAGGAAGCCGAGGGTTTCGTTGCGGCGGAAGTCGGGCTGAATGAAACCGGGGTTTTCCTCAATATGGCGCACAAGCCACTCCTGGTAGCGGCTCATGCGGAAGAAGTAATTGGCTTCGGTGATCTGCTCGACGTCGCGTCCGCATTCGGGGCACTTGCCATCGATCAGTTCCTCTTCGGCGAAGAAGCGTTCGTCCGGGACGCAGTACCAGCCGTTGTATTCGTCGCGATAGATTTCGCCTGCATCGTAAAGCGTTTGCAGCCATTGCTGCACCACCTGCGTGTGGCGCGGTTCGGTGGTGCGGATGAAGTCGTCGTGCGTGATTTCGAGTTTCTTCCAGAGTTCCTGGAAGGCGGCGACCTGGGTGTCGACATGCTCCTGCGGGGCGATGCCCGCCTTTTCGGCGGCGCGCTGCACCTTCTGGCCGTGTTCATCTGTGCCGGTCAGGAACCAGGTGGGCACGCCGAGGAGGCGGTGGTAGCGCGCCAGGACATCGGCCAGCACGGTGGTGTAGGCGTGGCCGATGTGGGGCCGATCGTTCACGTAATAGATCGGCGTGGTGACGTAGTATTTGGCGCTTTGCATCGGATCGCTTCCCAACGGGGTCGCAGCATAGCCGCGAAATGGGCGGGGGCGCAAATGGTAAACGGTGTTATCCGTCGGACTCCTTGCCCGTGCCGCGGAATTGGCCCTCTTTGGAGGCGAAGAGCACGTTGAAGGTGGTGAGGCTGCCGTAGGAGCGGGAGATGTAGCCTTCGAGTTCGATCTTCTCTTCGGGGGCGAGGGATGGGTGGTTGTTGATCTTCTGCTCGAGCACGCGGAGCTTTTCGCGGACGCCGATGAGCTTCTTGAAGAAGGCCTCGAGTGGCACTTCTTTCGGCTGGGTGCCGGACGTGCCGGGGTTCATGACGAGGGTGCCGCCGCGCCAGCGTTTATTCATTTCGAGTTCCGATTCGATCCAGCCATAGTCGCCAAGGACTTCGCGCATGGCCTGCTTGATGCGGTCGAGTTCGGGGTCGCCCTGGGTGTCGATGGGTGTGAGTTCCTGATAGAAGAAGGCGACCTTCTTCGTTTCTCCGCCGGGGAAGACGATGACATAGGAGGCGCGCTCGTAGCCGACGATGCGGCCGCGCCCGAACTGGGGGTGGGTGACGACGGTCCCGACGCCGTAGGCGGGGCGGTCTGGGTTTTCGGATGGGTGCATGTGTGGGGTCTCCGTTTCGAGGTTCCGGTAAGGGCGGAGAGACTACGACAGCGGCGCGGACGAATGCAACCGGGAGGAGCGCGGCGGCGAAGGAGAGGCGGGGGGCTTTGGTGGCGCGGGGGGAGTGTGGGCGCGGAGAGAGGCGTGGAGGAAGGGCTGGAGGCAGGAGATTGGTGGATTGCCAGGAGAATCTGATTCACCCGCGACGCAAGGTCTGTCTTTTATACGTAAAAATGGGCTGGACTTTGTCGCTCGCAGCGCCTACCGTGCGCGGATGAGTTCGAAACATGACATCAAAGAACGACTGGGTCAACCGGATGGCCTGGAGCAGATTAGGGAAGTGCTCAGTCGGAGTTGCCGGCTTCATCGCAAATCGTTGGCCAAGGCCTTGTGCGACCGGTTCGGCTTCTACGACAAGTCTGGCAACCGCCAGATGAAGCATTGCCTGAGGGCCCTGCGGGAGCTCGAAGTGGAAGGAACACTGATTCTGGCTGCGAAGAACGAGCGGCTCTGGGATGCGGTGCCCGAACCGCGGGAGGTGCCTGGGCGGGTCGACCGGATCTCTGAGCTGCGTCTGGTGCTGGTGGAAAGCGAACAGGAACGCAAGACGTGGAACGAATTGATGATCCGGGAACATCCGCTCGGGTTGGGGTGGCCGGTAGGACGGCGGGTGCGCTACCTCGTCGAATCCGAGCAGGGGATTCTGGGCGCGATCGGTTTTGGGCCCTCGGCGTTGGCGCTGGCGGCGCGGGAGCGCTGGATCGGCTGGAACCGGGAGCAGAAACGGGAGCATCTGCAACGGGTGATCGGGATGAACCGGTTTCTGATTCGGTCCTGTGTGCGTTGCGAGAATTTGGCCTCGGCGGTGCTGAGCCTGGCGGTGAGCCGGATTCGGGTGGACTTCGAGAAGCTTTACGATTACGCGCCTTGGT
>SLOV01000368.1 GCA_007132345.1 Kiritimatiellia bacterium | reverse complement strand
TGGCGGAGGATGGGCATGTGCGAAGCACTGCCCGTCACCCGGAGCCCATCAGCCATCGGCGCGCTGATGGACGGTCTACAAGACCGTCCTCCGCCAGCAGGTGCGCACTTGCTGGCGGAGGATGGGCATGTGCGGGGCATGTGCGAAGCACTGCCCGTCACCCGGAGCCTATCAGCCCACCGCACAACCCTGCTTGCGATGCTGGAGCACAAGCAGTAGAGTGCGCCTATGATCTGCGTTGCTCGCGAATTTCTTTCGGAGTTCTTTCCCGGCCGGCGCCGCCGCATCCGTCTGGATCGTAACGTGCCGATGCTGCTCGTGACCGGGCATCGCAGGGAAAAGATCGACGCCATCATCGGTGCCGATGACCGCGTTAAAAGGCTGATCGTCTTTACGCGAACCAGCCGCGTGAACCTCTGAGATTCCCCGTTCCGCGGATCACGGAAGGTGCCAGACCGGTTCCGGCCCCTCGGTTTTCAGCAGGAGGTGCCCATTCCAGACGAGCCGCGTTCCCTCACGTCGAGCCGCACCCGATTCTGTCCGGAAGACCCGCCAAGGCGGAATCGAGCGCCCCTCGACCGACATCTCAGGATAGACCTCGGCAAGCAGCCGCTCCACCTCCAGGGCGAATCGCTCCGCCGTGACGACCGTCATGCCGGGCTCGAAGAAGCGGCTCTGCATCGTGGTGGCGAACCGCGGATTGAAGCGTCGGTAGACCCGTGGCGGATCGTCTTCGGCAAACGCTTCCCGCAGCCAGGCGCTCAAGGCGCGCGGTGCCATCACGAACGAATCGGCATTGGCGCGGACCTGTTCGATCATCTCCGCGAGCGCCTCATCGAGGTCGATATCCAGCGGAGCCTGCGCAGGGAAGAGGTAGACTTCGTGAATGGACCATCGGTCGAAACCCCCGGCGCCAGCCAACGGTTCGATGCGAAGCGCCGAGGCGCGAACGCCATTAAGCCGGCTCTCCAACTGTCCGAAATAGCCCTTCATGAAAACGCGACCGTCCTCGACAAAAGCGCTGGAAAAGCGGGGCCCACTGGTGCGGCTCCAGGTTTCGGCTCCGTTCGCGTCGAACGCCGTGATGCGGAAGAGCGCTGGCAGGCCGTCCTGATAGGGGTCCGTAGTTTGCAGGACAATGGCGTCGAGTTCGGTCTCCGTCGGAAACTCGATATAGATGGCGGCCGCCTCGGCATATTCGGCTTGCAGGCCGGTGTCCCACATCCGATCGACAACTTCCGGCGCCGCCTGGCGCTGGACGCCAGGGCGCTCGAGGTATGCGCGCAATTCCAAGAGGCTGTGGCCCGAAGCGGGGGCCGATGGCTGAGGGTCGAAGAAGACCATGGCTCTGGTGTTCGTGCGCGTGAATGCGACGCCTAGATCCCGCAAGGCATTTTCGACCCGCTCGGCGTAATGCGGGGCGGTGCCCAGAAGATGGTGCCGCGCGGACTCGACCTCTTCGGCCATGCGCTGGTTACGATCGTCGAAACTCGACGCAAAGCGGCTCTCACCGCCCGACCAGAAATTGTGATTCATGGCGCGGTATCCCAGCACGCGGTCGCCCACCACCAGGACGGGCGGATGTCCGAGCGCGCGGCTTATGGCATCGACCTCATCGCGCGCTTCGATCGTGGCCTGCTTGAAGTCAATGTCGCGGCGCGCTTTACCGATCGAGCCGCCCGTCTGTAGCAGGCAAAAGAGGGCGAGCGCCGTCACTGCGACGCAGCGTACGAAGCGGGAACGGCTCGCGCACGGCAAGGCGAACAGGGCGATACAGAGGGCGCTCCAGAACGGAATCAGATATCGGAAGGCCCGCGTGGCGGCGAGGTGGTGCGGCAGGCTCATGATCAAATAGACCAGCATGAAAGCGAGCGGCAGCAGGAAGAGTCCGAGGCGCCGCCTATGGTTGGCCAGGGCGAGCGTTGCCGAATAAGCCGCAACCCCCAGCGTCAGCGAAGCGATGACCGCAACGCGCCACCAGGCCGGGGTGACGGTGCCCGAAAAGGCCATGACGCGGAGGCCGGGCCGGAGGAAATCGCTCCAGCGGAGCCGCAGCAGCCCGCGGTGCCAGGTCCAACTGCTTACGGGATCGCTCTCGTAGACCCCGAAACTCAGCCAGACAGGGGCGGCGGCGAGGAGCAGCAGCGCGAGGCCCGCCGCGGCCCCGGCCCAGAGCCATGGATCGCTGCGTCGCTGCCAGGCGAGGGGCACGCAGGCGCCAGCCGCGAGGGCCAGCCAGGGCGCGCTCAGGAAGTTGGTCCAGAGGGCGAGCCCGGCAAACCATCCGATGCCCGCGATAGAAAGCGCGAGGCGCGGTGTGCGCGGCGGGCTCTTCCAGGCCTCGACCGCCAGCGCCGCGCTCACCGTGCCGAAAAAGAAGGCGCCTGGATAACCGCCGTACGACGCGAGGTTGAACCAGAGCGAATGCCAGCCCGGCGCGGCGAATACGGCCACGGCCGCAAGCCCGGCACCCGCTCCGTACAGGCGGCGGATCAACCACCATGTCGCCGCGAGCCAGAAAAGGGAGAAGAGAGTTGGGGCCAGGCTTAACGTAAAGAGCGACGGTCCGAACAGGGCGAACGCGCCCGCGGCCACGTAGGCTTCCAGGGCGCCGAGATAGTTCTGGCCGTAATAGAAGAGCGGCCGCTCGCCGGCGAGGATGTCGAGCGCCATGACGCCGACGGTGCTCGTGTCGAAGGTGCCATAGAAGGCGGTTGCCGAAACGTAGAGCCGTAGCGCCAGGGCACCGGCCAGCAGGGCGCAGAGAAGTATCGCTTCCCGTCGCAGGCTCATCACCAGAACCTGCCGTGTCGGATCGTGACGTGCTCGCGGCCGCCGGAGCGGATGCCGATGAAGTCGAGATCGCGGATGGAGTAGGGGAAGAGTTCGACACCGGGCTCCGCGCGCAGCTCGGGGCTATAGAGATATTTGATGACCGCCTCCTCGTGCGGGGCGTCGAGGTGCACCTCGATACGATTGATGGAGGCCTGCACGGAGCCGCTGTTGTGGAGGAAGAAAGAGGCTTCGTGATTGCGAACACGAAAGAGGGTCTTGGGCAGCCGACCGGGATAGGTGCCGACTTCTTCGTAGTGCTCGGGATACTTGCGATAGAAGCGGAGAATGGAAGGTTCGTCGTACCCCACGATGGCGCCGATGTTGAGAATCTGCGTGTAGAGCAGCACATCCTCGTCCGCGGTGCGGAAGGTGCGGGGTGGGGCGAAGTACTCCACGAGGCGGGGAGAGAAATGGTAATAGTCGGCAGCCACCATCTCCCGTCCTGTCCAGATCGGGAGCGCGGCGACGTGGCCGCCGCCGTAGGCATGCACGGTCATGCCGCCGAACATAATGCGCTCGTCGGGCTCGGTGTGTTCGACGAGCCAGTCGATAAAGCCTTGCATCTCCTCGTCGAGAAACCGGTACGGCGCAGCGGTGCGATTGCCGTAATAATGGCTGACGGCGTATCCATGCACGAGGAGCAGTGCGGTCAGCGCGGCCTGGGGGAGGATGCGGCGCACGGTCGCCGGGCCGCGGAGGAGTTCGTCGAACCAGAGCGCGGCGGGCCAGAGGGCCAGGAAGGAGAGCGGCAGAAAGGCGCGCTCGACCGCGAGGCCGCCGGGGAAGAGAAAGCTCCAGCCGCTGAAGACCACCAGTCCCAGCAGCAGCGCGCAGAGGAATCTTCGCCCCTGGAGCCGGGAGAGGAAGGGCGCCCCGAGCAGACCGAAAAAGACGAGCAGGGGATTCATACCGCGCAGCCGGTCGGCGAGATCGACCCAGCCCTGGCCCAGGCTTGGCTCTTCATGGGGCGAAACCAGCGTGGCCTGCATCGCGAAGTTCGCGATTTCCGTGCGGGTCGTGACGCCCACCATGAGCGGGAGGAGCACCAGGAGAATGAGCGAGGAGCATGCCGCGAGGAAGAGCAGGGTTTTCCGGTTCCATGATGGGAGGGTGAGGAGAATGCCGGGGAGCAGTGCCGTCCCGATAACCCAGTAGCCGGGCCACATGAGGAAGAGGAGCGAGGCGCCCACGAGTGCGGTTCCGGTGAGGGGATCCTGTTTGCGCAAGACCAGCGCGCGATAGAGTAGGGCGCAGACTGGCAAGACAAACAAGGCGGTGAACGTGGCGCCCAGCGTGCCGAAATGGAGCAGCCATTTGAAAAAATCCCATGTCGTCCCGAGGGCGAGAATCGCGGCGACAAAAGCGGCGCGCCGGCTCGCGCTGGCGGCACGAAGTGAAAGGTAGGCGACCGTCGGCGTGACCACCAGGTAGAGCCAGACAAGGCCGGGCGTGTAGAGGGCTTCGATGGGAAAGAGATAGAGAATGGGCAGGAGGAAGAGCGCAGGGCCTGCGATGCCGGTGGCCACGATGAAGGTTGCAACGCGTCCGCCGTTCCAGGTGTGATCGTAATAGAAAAGGCGCGGAAAGGTCTGCGGGAAGATCCATAATCGATGCATGAAACTCGGGTGGTCGTCGCTGTAGATGGGGCGAAAGCCAGTTTCCCGGTAGAGGGCGAGCATGGCGAAGAGGATCGAGAGAACGAGAATGGTGGGCAGTGCGAATTTGCGCAGGCGGGGCATATAGATCAGGGCGAGCCCGCAGAGGAGCGAGAGGAGCGCCCAGCGCGCGAGCAGCGGCTTCAGCATGCCGGCGTCTTGCGGGAGCCACCAGCCCTGTAGAAACGATCGGGGCGCCGAAGCGGCGGACGTGAAGAGGAACAGGAAAAGGCCGGCGACGAGAATCCAGGCCACTAATGGCATCTTGGGTTCCCCATTGGAACGGCGGGTCTGTCGATGGGCCACCCATGGGAGGGGCAGCAGGAGCAGCAGCCAGGGGAGGGCGCGCGCGTTGAGCCAGGCGCCGCTGCCGTGCAATCCGACGAGGGTCACGGAGACGAGCGCCAGGCAGGCGAGGACCGGGATCTGTTTCTTGCTGAGTTCGGGCATAATACGGCCACCAGAAAAGGATGCGTCAAGGTAGCGGCCCCGGCGCGTCGAGGAAAAGCGAGAAGTGCGAAGATGCCTCGCCTCGACAACTCCGGCGCCTCCGCTCCCGATTATTTTCCTACGTAGGAAAATAATCGGGAGCGACCCATGCGGGGGTGGGTGGTGCAGGCAGGGAGGCGGGCGGCGCAGGCAAGGCGTTGGTTGGGGCGGTCGGGTGGTGGTTGGGGCAGTCGGGTGGTGGTTGGGGGGGCTCGTCGGTCGTTCGGAAGGGGGGCCTGGGTGGCTTTGCGGTGTTTCTGGCGCGTATTCGCGCGAAAGATATGCGTTTTGTGCAGATCTTCCGCGCCTGCCGCACAAGGCGGCAGGGGGCGGCCAGCAAGGCGGCAGGGGGCGGCTTGGAAGGCGGTAGGGTGCGGCAGGGGGCGGCCGGAAAGGTGG
>SLOV01000324.1 GCA_007132345.1 Kiritimatiellia bacterium | reverse complement strand
GCAGGGTGACCGTGGCGCGCGTCCCCAGGTGCGTCGAGTCGACGCGGACTTCGCCGTTATGGTCGATGACCGTGCGCTTCACGATGGGCAGGCCGAGCCCCATGCCGGCGGTCTTGGTGGTGCAGAAGGGAGAGAAGAGTTTGTCCTGAATCTCGGCCGGAATGCCGGGGCCGTTGTCTTCCACGCAGACCTGTACGCGGTCTGGCGGGGATCCCGAGCGCTCGCGCTGGGCGCGCAGTTTGATTTGCGGCTTGGGGATTCCCCCGACGGCCTCGATGGCATTGGTAATGAGATGGGAAAAGCATTCGGAGAGGGCTTTCTGGTCGCCCCGTACTTTGGGCAGGTCGGGGTCAAAGGCGGTCGCGATGCTCATGCCATTGGCCGCGGCGCGGCTCTTCGCCAGATCCAGGCCGGCCTGGATGGCCTCGGGAATGCTGACTTCTCCGAAGGTGAGGTCGGCTGGATGTGCAAAGCGGTCGATCTGTTCGATGATGCCGTTGAGGCGGTCGACCTCTTCAGTGACGAGTGAACTGAACTCGGAGCGGAATCCATCGTCCGCATAGCGGTCCGGGAGCAGTTGCGCGAAGGTCTTAATGGCCACCAGCGGATTGCGGATTTCGTGCGACATACTGGCGGCTAGGTCGTTCCAGAACGAGGCGCGTTCGAGCTGCTCCTCTTTCTCCTTGAGCATCTGCTGGTCGGTAATGTCGTGGATGAGGGCGACGGCGCCGCGTTGGAGGTCGTCGCTGCGCAGCGGCCGCGCCTCCACGCGCAGGACCTTCTGGGTGCGCGGGTCTTTCCAGACAGCCGGTTCGAGGGCAGTGCCTTCGAGGCTTTGCAGGAGCATGTCGGACATGCGGCTGCCCATGCAGGCGACCGGTTGCCAGAGGACCTCGCTGGCGGAAAGGCCGAGAATGATTTCGGCCGGGCGGTTCAGAGCACGGATACGGGCGTCCGGGTCAATGGCGCAGATACCGGTTGGCATGGAATGCAGCAGGGTTTCCGCCATGGTCTTCTGGTCGGCGACCTCTTCGTAGAGCAGGGCGTTTTCGAGGGTGACGCTGACGTGTTCGGCCAGGATGGTGAAATCTTCGAGATCGGTATAGGAGAAGGGGACACCGGTGGAGCGTGTGCCAATGTAGAGCCAGCCGGTGAGGCACTGGCGTCCGAGCAGGGGCACGATGATTTCGGCGCCGATGGCGTCGAGTTCCTGGCGCAGCATCCAGCGTTGCTGGACCTCGGTGACATGATCGAGGTGGGTCCGGGCCACCTGGCAGGCATGGGTTTCGAGCCATTGTACGAGGTCGTCGCACTGCCCATATTCCATGGCCAGGGACTCCGCCAGGCAACGAATACCGGCGGCATGCCGGTAGACGCCGTCCTTGCGGCTCCGGATAAAGATCCCGACCCGCGAGACAAGTGCGGCCCCGGCGACCCCTTCCACAACGCTTTCGAGGAGCGCATGGAGGTTGTCCATGTGGCGAAGGGTGCGCGAGAAGGTATGCAGGGGGAGCTGGGGTCCGCCGCGCACGACGCTGGTTGGCGGTGGCGGGGGTGGGGGCTCGCGGGTAACCTGTTCGCGGAGGTTGAGGTTTTCCGCCTGGATCTCCAGTTGCCCGAAGGCGCGGGACACAAGATTCTGGAAGCGGCGCCTGCCGCAGTCGGGCATTTCGATGGCATACACGCCGAGATCCTCCAACTCGCGGGCCGGGTCACTGTTGGGGTCGCAGAGGGCGATCACGAGGAGTTCGGGCCGGTTCCGGGCAACCCCGCGGAGGGTTTCGATGGCGGACGGCGCTCTGGCATCCAGCACGAGGAGGCCGGGCGCCATTTGCTGGCAGGCCTTCGAGAAGCGCTCCGGGTTGTCGAGTTGCCGCATGCGCGCGCGCTGGTGCAGATATCCGCGTACACGGGTGGCTAGCTCCTCGTCGCGGGTGTAGAGCGTACAGTTGGGCAGGTGGTTCATGGTGCGACGGCGGCCTCCTTCTGAACGGGAAAGTAGAGGTGAAAGACGGTCCCGACGCCAGGCTCGCTGTCGACATCAAGCGTTCCGTTGTGGTCGATAATGATGCCGTGCGCCACCGAAAGGCCCAGGCCGGTGCCTTCGGGTTTGGTGGTGAAGAAGGGGTCGAAAATATGGGTCAGGGTCTCGTCAGCAATGCCGCAGCCCGTATCCTGAATATCGAGGCGGATGAACGAAGGCGCCTCCTCGCGAGCCGCTTTGGGCGCCTCCGCCCAGACCGGGGCGGTGTTTCTGGTGGCGATGGTCAGCGTACCGCTTCCGGCCATCGCTTGAATCGCATTGAGAATAAAATTGATGAGCGCCTGCGTCAGCAAATCGAAGTCGGCGTGAATGATGTCGAGATCGGCATCGATGTCCGTCACAAGGTGAATCCCGTGCTGGCGGAGCTGTTCGTGCACGAGCCGGAGGGAGGCATGTACAAGGTCGTGCAGGGAGCGGGGCTCGAGCAGGGGCTTGGACGGTCGCGAGAAATGCAGCAATTGGTTGACGATGGAATCGATGCGATCCACCTCGTGACTGATTAGATCGGAGAAGGTGAGACGGAAATCCTCGTCCGAATAACGTTCCGGCAGGAGCTGGGTAAATGTCTTGATGGTGACCAGGGGGTTCTTGATTTCGTGCGCCATGCCGGCGGAAAGGGTGCCGATGGATGCAAGGCGGTCCGAGCGGCGCACCAGGGTTTCCAGCGCTTTGACGCGGGTCATGTCGTTGAAGAGCACAATGGCGCCCATCATCTGTTTCTGATGGCCGCGAAAGAGCGTGCTGCCGAGTCGAATCGGCACCTCGCTATCGTCCGGGCCTTCGAGAACAGCCTCGATGTCGCTTTGTTCGGCCCCGGTTTCGAAGACATGCGCAAAGGCCTGGGCCAGCACGGGCGGAAGCGCCTCGACGGGCTTTTTCAGGAGGGCGTTTGCGTCGAGGCCGGTGATGCGTTGGGCTTCGCGGTTGAAGGTCGTGATGCGTCGCTCGCGGTCCACGGCAATGACGCCGCTGAGGAGGCTGTCGAGGATCGTCTCGCTGTACCGCTTACTGTTCTGCAAGTCGGTGTAGAGCTGTGCGTTTTCCAGCGCCGTTGCCATCTGGTGACACATCGTCTGCAAAGCATCCTGATCGGCGCTGCTGTAGATGCGCCCCGATTCGCGGCGGGCCAGGAGGAGAATGCCACGTAGCTCGCGTTTATAGAAGAGGCCGACGGCCAGCATGATCCCAACCGCGTTCAGCTCCTTGAGTGCCGCCTGCAGGTCGGGGGGTGCTCGGCGCCGCCCCATAGTGTCCGCTGCAATCGGCGCGGCGTGAGCGCGCAGATAATCGGCCAGCGGGCTGGAATGAGAGAGTCGCAACGGGCGATGCGATTCGCCTTGTGGCACTTGCTCGACAAACTCCTTTTCCTCCTGCAGCAACAGGTGCAGCCGCTCCGGATCGAGCCCGCCCTCGGCGAGAATATCTCGAAGCTGGGCGAGAATCTCTTCCATGGTCGAGATGGTGGCGAACCGTTCCCTGGAAACGCGCACGATCCGGCCGATGTCGCGGTGCTGCGTGGTGAGGAACAGGTTGCGGGCGACCCGTTGGAAGAAGCCGTGCATCGGAGACATGGAGAACGCCACGGCGATGGCTGCGACGAAATGAATGATGTGATGGATGTCTTCCTGGCGGTCTCCGGCAAGAAACATGAGGCTGTAATAGACAGCTACGTAGAGGCCCGTGAGATAGGCCGCCAGCACGACGAATGCGGAGGCACGCTGCATGACCGTGGGGATATCCAGCATGCGGCGGGTCGCGATGCCGTAGGCGATGGTCAGGTTCATCAACAGCAGCGCTACGGGGCCGTACTGCTGTGTGTAAGGGCTTCCCGTGAGCAGGGGGATGAGGATCTGGGTGATGCTCCCCATCGCAACCGCGAGTGCCGCACCCAACAGCAAGAACTGCATTTCAGCCTGCTTGATTCCGCGCGTGCGTCGCAATCGAATGGCCTGAGACCCGATGAGATACAAGAGAGCCGCCAGGATATAGGCATTCATTATGTGCCATCCTGGCCCATAGACGGGGATCGGCAGGTTTTTGGTAAATCCTGGATCCCCAGGCATTGTAATTTCTGAGATGAAGAAGCGCGAGAAGGTCAAAAGGCCAACTGCCTGGTTCAGTAAAAGGTGGTAGCGGATTGACCACAGGATTGCGGAAAGCGACTTGGTGGGACTCAGGATCGCGATACATAGAATCTGGAATGCGACTGGAATCAGAACGGAGAGATAGCAGGCCAATCTGATCCAGCGTTCGGCAGCCATGCGGTCGTTTTCGATCACACCCAGCAGTACGACAATCGACCATACCGAGAGGGTTAGGGTTAGACCGAGGAAAGCCCGGTTTTGATGGCGCGCGGTGTTGCCAAGCAACACCATCAGCCCCAGCAATAATGTGCTGAAACTGGTGAGTAGCAGGATGAGATTGCTGGTGGCCATTCTTTGTCAGGCTTCCTTCAGCACAATGCAACTGTTTCCGCGCCCGAAGCCGTGGGTATTGACGAGCACGGATCGGACCGGATTACGGCGATAATGCCCCGGCACATAATCAAGGTCGCAATCCGGATCCGGCGTTTCGTAGTTGGCTGTGGGGGGGATCTTCCCGTCCCGCATGGAGAGACAGGCGGCGACGACTTGAAGAACGCCTCCCGCCCCGGCCGGACAGCCGGTGACGCCTTTGATCGACATGACCGGGACCTCATAGGCGGAATCGCCGAAGACATTCTTAATGCACTGCGTTTCCTCGATGTCCATGTCGATATCGCTGGGCCCATGCGCGGAAACGTAGGTGATCTCGAAGGGATCCAGATGCGCATTGGCCAGGGCCTTCTGCATGGCGCGCTCCATGCCATTGCCTTCGCTCCTCATCTTGATGTCTGCGCAGGATGCATATCCGGCAAGCTCCGCGTAGGGGCGACGCCCACGGGCCAGTGCGTGGTCCAGGTTTTCCAGCACGACGAGCCCGGCGCCTTCGGAGAGGACCCCGCGTTGTCGGTCGCGGTCAAAGGGACGGCTCGCCTTCTGCGGTTCTTCGTTTAACGTGCAGCATCGTCGCGATTTGAGCATGCATTCGAAGGAGTAGCGCGACATGGAACTCTCCGCGCCGCCCGCGATGGCGATGTCGGCATACCCTTTGCGAATCAGCCGTGCGGCATAGGCGACCGCGTCCAGGCTGGACGCACAGCCGTTGGAAACCGTCATGAGATCCGTCTGCACCTCGTGCAGATAGGCGATCGCACTGGTTGCCGCGTGAGGAATTCCGGATACCGCCGTTGTAATGCCCGGCTTCTGGGCCGCAAGCTCCATGGCATTCGTGCTGACGCCGATCACCACCGGCACCG
>SLOV01000017.1 GCA_007132345.1 Kiritimatiellia bacterium | reverse complement strand
CCTATGACAAATAACGCCATATGTCCGCGGCATTCGGCGTAATGCTTATCACACGTTTTAGCTGATCAGATCAATTTCCCCCGATTTATCGGGATTCGTGCAACATAGTATTATACGACAGGTATATTGGGGGAGGGTGCCATTTCTGGTCGGGGTGGTCAACATAGTAATTTCCGCAAATTCAGGCTTGCGGGGCGCAAGTATGTTGTATAGTATTCCGCTCAGAAAATGAGGCATATACAACAAGTACACGGGGAGCGAAGAGCAGTAGCGCCGCTCAATCCGGATCCGCAGTGGCCGAAAGGCTACTTTGAGGTGCTCTCGGAATGCGGGGTTCCCGCACATCACCAGACATTCTACGCACATTGGGTGCGGCAGTTTTTCCACAGAAACACAGAAAAGCCCCGCCGCTTGCTCACCGCCAACGATATCGCACGATACCTCGATGCCATCCGGAAGGACCCCGGAATGGCGGATTGGCAGGTCCAACAGGCGCGTACCGCGCTCATCCTCTATTATGAACAGTTCCGGGGGATCAGCCTTGGCGATTTGTCCGTTCTCGATGCCCCTCTCAAGGAGCAGCCGACAAAAAGGACTTCGCAGCGGAGCCAGCCGGAACAGCCCCCGGTCGATCGCGTGCCTCCGCCCCGGGATCTTCCCCAACTGCTTTCCGTGCCGGTGCCGCAGGGAACCGAAAAGGGGCCAGGACGGGCCAATATGAACGCGCTGCGCAATGCGGTTCAAAACGCCTTGCGGGTGGAAAACTATGCATGGAAGACGGAGCAGACGTACTGGCTGTGGATCCGTAAGTTCGTGGCCTACCACCAGGGGCGAAAACCAAGCCTGCTGGGGGCGCCGGAAATCCACGCCTATCTCAGCCACCTGGCGGTAAACCAGGGCGTGGCGGCTTCGACCCAGAACCAAGCGCTGAATGCCATCGTCTTCCTGTATCGGAAGGTGCTGAAGAAGGATGTCGGCGATTTCAGCGATTTCCCGCGCGCCAGACGGGGTCGCCGCCTGCCGGTCGTCTGTTCGCGCGAGGAGGTGCAGCGGTTGTTACGCGTTGTGGACGGCGTTGAGGGCCTGGTGATTCGCCTGCTCTACGGCACTGGCATGCGGGTGAGCGAGGGATTGCGCCTCCGCGTGCAGGATGTCTCTTTCGACCGCAACGAAATCATCGTGCGTGGCGGTAAAGGCAATAAAGACCGCCGGGTACCCCTTCCCGCGGCGCTGCGGGAGCCGCTGCGGGAGCAGCTCGACTGGCGCAAAGCACTCTTTGAGGCGGATCGAAAGGAGGGACGGCACGAGGTGGAACTTCCCGATGCACTGGCGCGGAAGTATCCCGCTGCGCCCTACGAGTGGCGCTGGCAATATGTATTCCCAGCGGAGGATTTCTCAACAGACCCCCGTTCCGGGCGGGTGCGGAGACATCACCTGCACGAAATCCGAATCCAACGCGCGGTCAGGAGGGCCGCGGCGGAAGCCGGGATCACTGCGCGGATCACGCCACATACACTGCGCCATTGTTTCGCCACGCATCTGCTGGAGGCGGGGCAGGATATTCGCACGGTTCAGGAACTGTTGGGCCACTCGGACGTGAAGACAACCATGATCTACACCCACGTCCTCAACAAAGGGCCGCTCGGCGTAGTGAGCCCTTTGGATACGCTTTGATCCGGTGGAACTCCGCTTCCATCGAATGGAACTTTTTGTCCACACGATGGAACTTTTCTTCCGGTAGGTGAGGTTATGAGGGGCGGGAGGGAATTAGGGGCTGCCGGCTCGGGAAGCCGAGCCGCTCCGGGGGGGGAATTAGGGGCTGACTCGCTTGGGAAGCCAGGCAACTGATTACGTGAATGTGGCACTATCCGGCTCGGGGAGCCGAGCCGCTCCGGGGGGGAATTCGGAAGCGGTCCGCGGTGGTCAGGAGAGATAGAAGACGCGGAAGGTGTCGAGGATCTGCTGGGCTTCGTGGAGATAGTGGCGCGCGACTTCGTGGTCGTTGACGATAATCAGCATGTCGTGGGAGAGCACGGAGGTGTTGTACCAGTTGAAACTTCCGTCGAGGACGACGCAACCGTCGATAACGCATTGCTTGGAGTGAATGGGCGAATAAGGAACGGGATGATCGTAAATGCCATAGACAAGGTGAAGGCCAATGCCATTGTCTTTGAGGCGCTGCAGGGCGGGGAGCAGGGGGCGGTGGAATTCTTCGTGCATGGTGCGGGGGGTGCGGATGTCGCCCTGCCAGGCGAGGTGGCCGTTGAAGATGGCGCGGATGTGCACGCCACGGTGGCGCGCCTGGATCAAGGCATCGACAACGCTGTCGCCATGCTCGCCGCGGAGTTCGCCAAGGAGGAAGAGGCAGAGATCGATGTTGTGCCGGGCACGATGGATCTCGGCGAGAATGGCGTGGTGCGGACGGTAAAAGCGGCCGTTGAGCATGGCGGTGCGGCCGAAGGTGTAAAGCAGGTTGAAGCGGCTCATGGGATCGACGCCGTAGCGCTGAATGACGCCGCCGCGCACGCTCTGGAAGATGTTGTCGAGCAGACGGCACATGCCTCTGGAGTGAAAGGTCATGCCGGATTCCCAGTTGGCGCCCCATTGATCGAAGGTGATGTTGAAGGAGCCGACAATGCTGTCTTCGTCGCCGAAGATAATAAATTTGTTGTGCATGTCGGTGGCGACCTCGGCCATGGGGTCGCTGGTGGTACAGATTTCGCCGATGAGTTCGATGCCGGTGCGTTTGAGTTTGAGGTAGTTCCAACTGTTGGTGAGGGTCATCTTGCGCCAGTCGACGATGATCTGGACGAGCACGCCGCAGTGGTGGGCATGCAGGAGATGGTTGGTGAAGTCTTCGTCGTCGATGCAGTCGACGCAGACCTTGATGGCGTGGAGGCCGGCGGGGTCGTGGCGCTTCTTCCAGACGATCTTGTCGATGTGGTCGTGAATGAAGCGTTTGGGGTGGTAGGGATGCCAGGTCTGGCCTTTGGTGAATTTGGGGACGATGTGGAGCGATTCGGGGTGGTGGTTGATCCAGTCGACATCGCGCTGGAGTGTGGCGGCATCGAGTTCAACGGTGCGGTAGGGGTTGGGGGTGGACCAGTGCCCGTCGATGTCGCGGCTGCAATCGCCGGCGTAGGCCAGGTCGGGGCCGTCCATGAGAATGTATTCGCGCTCGGAGGGAATGGAGCGGAAATGGTGATGGAGGATGAAGGCGAACTTTACGCAGGTGGCGCGGCCGCGCTGGGGGCAGTGGACGCGCACGAAGAGGTCGCGGGTGGCGCGGCGGTGGCGGTCCCACTGGATATCGAAAGCATCGGTGTGGGCGAGGTAGCGATCGAAGGAGCCGTCTTCATAGAACACGCGGGCGACGACCTTGATGTTCATTTCGGGGCCCCAGAAGGCGTCGAAGATGACGCCGGCATTGCGCAGGTGGAAGCACTCGCCGAAATCGTTGTAGCGTGGGTAAGGCGGGCTCATCCAGCCGCGAACCGGACGCGCATATTTTTCTCCCCATTCCATGGCGGGTGCCTTTTAGAGCAGCTCGAACTCGGCGAGGTAGCCGGTGTGGTCCGAGACACGGCCGTAGGTGTGCGGGGTGAAGAGCTCGCGGCCGTCGAGCAGGCGGAGGCGTGAGCCGCGTTTGAGCCAGATGAAGTCGATGCGTCCGTCGTCGTCGAGGCGAGGCACCTCGCTGCCGGGCGGAGAGCGGTAGAGGCGCTCGAAGTCGGCGGGGCGGATGGCCTGGAGGAATTGGTCTTCGTATTCGCGGCTTTCGACGATGCGCCGATAGGTTTCCGAGTCGGCGCGCACGTTGAAGTCTCCGCAGAGCAGCGTGGCCACGACGTCGTCGGTGTGCCGGTCGTTGGCCCAGTTGCAGAGCCGCTCGAATTGGAGCTCGAAGCCGTCTTCGGGCCAGCTCAGGTGGGCACTGAAGAGGTTGATGGGGCCGAGGTAGGGAACGTGGACCTGGGCCATAACCACGCGCCGGGCGTGGATGTCGTAGACGTCGGTGCTTTCGGAGACGTATCCGGAGTCGGTGAAAGAGAATTCGTAGCGGCTGAGGATGGCGACACCTTCGCGATAGCGGTCGAAGCCGAGGTGGGAGAAGTCGGTGTGCAGGTGATAGGGCACAGGCAGGTGGTTGTTGAGGATGTGCGCCGTATTGGAGGCCCAGTCGCCGCGGCCTTCGTTCCAGTCTTCGGCGACTTCCTGCAGGCAGATGAAGTCGATGTCGAGTTGCTCGATGGCGCGGGCGATCTGGCGGAGTTTTGCGGCCTGGTTCTCTTCCTGGTTACAGTGCAGGTTGAGGGTCATGACCCGGAGGGTGCCGCGGCGGGACTGGTAGTTGGCGCCGTGGTTGT
Organism: Kiritimatiellia bacterium; assembly: GCA_007132345.1. GTDB lineage: Bacteria > Verrucomicrobiota > Kiritimatiellia > SLOV01 > SLOV01 > SLOV01. The sequence goes on along the minus strand of SLOV01000017.1, from coordinate 1,016 downwards.
TCTCCCAGAAGACGCCTTTTTCCGTGATGCACTCGATGGCGTATTCGACACGATAGGCTTGCTGAACGGGCAGGCGCGCGGTCCAGATTTCCCAGCCGTAGCGGTTCGGGTTGCGCGCGGCGCTGGCACGTGCGAGGTCCCACTCGTTGGCGCGCCGGACGCAGCGGACTTTGCCGCGGGTCTGCCAACGGTCGGTGGACCAGTGCACATAGACCTGCGAGGCTCCGAGCGCGGCACGCACGGCGGTGTTGACTTGTAAGGAAACTTTGCCGCCATGCAGGACCGGTTCGGGAAAGAGGTGCAGGAGGGGCAGGTGGCCATAGACCACGACGCCGCAGTCGGCATCGAGGGCGTAGTTGTGGCCGTGGTTGTTGTCCCAGAAGGTGCGGCCGCCCGTTTCGTAGCGGGCTGCGAAACGGATGTTGCCGGGCAGGGGGTGGTCGCTGGTGAGGGGGCAGTGCACCGTGACGAGCCAGTACTCGCGCTGGTTGGGCAGGGTGCAGGCATAGGTGGCGGCCTCGGTATGCCAGTGGCCGTCTTCGCCGCTCCAGTGAATCTCGACGCGCTTTTCGTAGGAGAGGTTCTCGAGTTCCAGCATGAAGGTCATTTCCTGAACGAGACCTTGCAGGGTTCTCGACATCAAGTTCTGGACGTAAGCGATTCGGATGGGCTGCATGAGGAGCTATGGGTCATTGGTTAGTGCGGATCGGTTGGTCTTGATCCAGCCGGACGCGGAACCACCGTCGCCTGCGGCGATTGCGGTCAAGAGCGCGTCCGCTCCGACGGAAAGGTTGCGGCAGAGTGGAACGGAGCGGCTCGGCTTACCGAGCCGGGAACATGCCTGAAATTCAATATGCATGTCTGTGCTGCTTTTCAACGTGGCGGTTCGCACCTCCTCAAGTGCTCTTAGCGCTGCCTGCCCAGGTATGTCAACGCGGAGGGTCTTTATGGGAAGGGATGCATCTCGGAAAGCAGCGTGGCGATGGCCGATTCGGTGCTGTGGTCGGTGAGGGCTG
>SLOV01000069.1 GCA_007132345.1 Kiritimatiellia bacterium | reverse complement strand
GGCGGGGCCGGCTCGGGAAGCCGAGCCGCTCCGGTGGTGGGTTCTGGGTGGTTTCGGGGGGTGTGGAAGTGGTCTGGACTGCTGGGTTCCGGCTCGGTGAGCCGAGCCGCTCCGGGCTTGGGTTCAGCGGCGTGGGTTATTGACCTTCGGATACGTCTTCGAGCCAGATGGCGGGGGGGGCGGCGGCCGGATCTCTCGACCCGCCGGGACCCGACAGACGATAGGCGATGCGATAACGCCCCTCCGGCGCTGCCTCGAAGTCGATGACGCGTGACTCGGTAACGAGCACTCGATGGTCTTCGTCCGCCAGGTCATAGGCGGGCCGTAGCCGCACCACGAGCCGATGCGGCCCGGGGTTGAGCAGCAGGTCGCGACGCTCACGAAAGCGCAAGAAGGAGATGCCGTGTACCGCCTGGCCGTCGACGGAGAGCAGCTCGATTTCGTTCGGGATGATGACACGCGCCAACTCCCCGGTTTCCACCTCGTCGGGGCTGGACCAGACGACCCGATCGGACGCACAACCGAAGCAGGCCAGGAGCAGGCAGCCGAGGCCAAGACCCAGACGCAGAGGACGTACGGCAAGCGATTGACTCGTTTTCACAAAGCAATGATGCGCTCGTAGCCGCCGAAGTGCAATGCCCAACGATCGACCTTTTCATGGAGAGATGAACCGCGCCTTAATTCACCAGGGGTTGTGTCCCCATCGGTTTTTCTTCCGCCCCCCGCTTGCGACGAGAGCGCCGCTCGACCGCCTTCAATAAGCGGGCCACAAAGTCACGCTGCATCGTTTCGCGCTGCTCCGTATCGAGGCCCGTTGCCGAAAGGAAGCCTGCGGCCATCTGCCGGTGCCCGCCGCCGGAGCCTTGTGTGCCGATGGCCTTGCGGAGCAGGCGCCCACAGTCTGCCCCTGATGCCGCACTCCGCATGGAGACGAGCAGCCGGTCCTGGCTCCATGCCGTGCAGAAGGACCAGGTGATCCGCTCCAGGCGCAGCAGCAGGTCGGCGAGTTCGGCCACGATGGCAGACTGCGAGACTTCCGTGAGATGCGTGAAGGCGACTCGCCCGAAGACGCGAGCTTCTCGCGTCGCCTCTTTGAGATGCGCAAAATAGTCGCGGCTCAGCGGCGCGTGCCTGATTCGGCCCAGTGTGCGAAGGTTGGCACGGCCCAACAGGTCCGTATAGGCTCGGAGGTCTTCATCGGTGCATTCGCGCGAGAGATCGAGGGTTTCGGTCAGAATGGCGTAGGTAAAGATGGTGGCCAACCAGGGCGGCGGACTGATTTCGGCTACGGTTAGATATTGGTAGACCATGGTGGCGGTCGCCCCAGCGCCTTTGCGGATATCGGTGAAGAGCCCATCTTTTCGCCGCTGGCCGCGGGTGGGATGGTGATCGACCACGGCGACTGGTTTGGCGAAGGTGGGGATGGTGACATTCGCCGACCAGGGCGCGGTATCGATGAAGATGGCGGGAATCGGGCGGCGCGGGGTCTTCATGGCGGCGGGCGAGACCCATCGGTAGCGGAAGTGGCGCATCATCTCCTGGTTCTCGGCCCGGTCGGTTGTTCCAGTGAACAGGATGATGCCCTGCAGGCCGAAGCGCTTCTGAAGGAGCAAATGAAGTCCTGCGGCGGAGGCGAGGGCATCCGGGTCGGGGTGGTCATGCGGAATGAGAAGGACCCGGCCCCGTTTCGGCAGAACACCCCGCAATTCCTCCATGGACTTGAGCACCCGACGTTTCAGGGTTTCGTTCATGGCCCCCACTCTACTGGCTACCGGGTTGAGGGCAAGCGTGGAGGGGGGACAGGCTGAGATCCAAGTCGGGAGCAGGATGCTCCCGCTACAATGGGGAGCAGGTCTCCACGCCACCGGCTTGTGGGCAATAAAGTGGCGGGAGCTTCCAGCTCGCGCTTTCGGGTCGGGAGCAGGATGCTCCCGCTACAATGGGTGTTTCAAAACCCGAATTGCGTTTCAGCATTGGTTCTGGTATGCACTCCATCCACGCCTGACGATTTTCGCGCGGATGTTTATTGCATGCACGGCCTCGACCTGATCCTGGGGAAACTGAGTCATGTGCTTATTCTGCGCGTGCTGACACACGCGCAGGAACCGCTGACGGGCCGGGAGATTCAACGACGCTGCGGGCTCTCCAACCGGGCAACGATGCTTGCCCTCGATGCCCTCTGCGAGCAATCCGTGGTTCATATCGAGGAGAGCCCGCAGGCGAACTGGTACGAAATCAATCCGAACAACTACTTCGTGGCCAAAGCGATCAAGCCCCTGTACGAAAGCGAGGAAGGCTTCTGGGACGATCTACGCAAAGTCATCCGACGCGCCATCACGCCACGGCCGACGGCGGCGGTTGTCACCGGTCCGCTGGCGCGGGCCGAGGAGATTACGGCGGGCCGGCTGGAGGTCACCCTGCTCTTTTCGACCGGCCGGAACCGGATACGCGCTTATGCCAGTCAGCAGACGCTGGTCGACAAGGTCTGGGACCGCTACGCAGTCGATATCGACATCCACTGGGTGGACGCGAACAACTATCGCGACACTGCCTACGAAACCTTGTGGCGCCGCATCGAGCGCGAGGGCGTGCTGCTGTTTGGCACGCTGCCCTGACTCAGTCGCGGCTCAGCAGAATATTGGACACTGGGGTCTGATCGAAGATCTTGTTCGCGGCATCCTCCGTGTCGATCGCCTTGGTGTGTCCATCCAGGTAGAGGACATTGCGATAGGTCCGACCGTGATTATCGATGTCTTCCAGTTGCGGCATCGCCCCCACCATGGCTGGGCCGAATTCGCGCCGCCAGGATTCGTCGGCAAGAACAGGCGCGAGGGAAGGGGAATTGGGTGTCGTCTCATAGTTGTGCCCAGCGACATACATATAGCTGATGCTTCCATCGCTGTTGAAGAGGCCGGCACTGCTTAATCCAATTTCAAACGTGTTTGCAGGGCGGACCACAATCTCCGGCCCAATATCGAAACTATCGCTGGGGCAATGCCACATCTGAGGCACATCCATGTAGCCATTGGTTCCCATATCAGCCGCCGTAAACATCAGAGGACGCTGCATGGCGAGATTGCCGCCGGAATAGACGGGGCCTCGGCTGGCGGTTCGATGCTGTGGATCGAGCGGGAGCCAGCCATTAAAGTCATGTGCCCATTGAATCATGGAAATGCCAATCTGCTTGAGATTGTTGCGGCAGGCCGTGCGGCGCGCGCTTTCCAGCCCGCGGGATACGGCGGGCACAAGGATGGCTGCGAGAATGGCGATAATGGCAATAACGACCAGCAACTCTATGAGGGTAAAGCCGCGGCGACGCCGTGAATGAATGGGCTTTGAGGTGTACATGACGATTCTCTCCTTCTCTCTTTCTTCTGCTGGGCTATGGTCGAATAAAAGCGTGCCAGTCCCGCGTGTTGTTGTTGTCCCACTGCACCGTCCCGCCGGTCTGCGCCGGGGAGGCGCCACTCTTGAAAACCCAGTTTGCGGTCCTTGTGGCCGTCGGCGGCACGGGAACGGAGACTTCCCATAGATTGGACCCTACGTTGGTCATTTGCGTTGCATGATTAGCGCCATTCCAGGCGCCACCTTCCCAACCGCCGAAGTCGAGCCAGATATGGAGGGGGTCCAGATTTTCGAGGCTGGAGCCGGTGGCGTCATACGAAATCGTCAACGTGCCGCCGGGCGCAACCGGGTCCGGCGCCCAGGAAGCGCGGCCACCGACCTGCGCCTGGTAGTTATTTCCACCGGTGCCGCTGTTCTTGTCGAAGATGCTGAAGCTGGGCTCGGTGAATTCGAATTCCACATGCGTGTTGTTATTCGAGGCAATCTCCAGGTCGATGTACCACTGTCCCTGCCCGGCAAACGTCATCGGCAACGCTTCTTCGGGGTTGGCGACCGGATTGCGCCCGAACCAGAGCACCTGGGGCTGCCCATCCAGCGCGCGTTGGCTTTGGGTGTAATAGACACGGACGGTTGCGCCCTCTTTGGGAATCGAAGCAGGCGTCCACCAGACAAAGTCGCCGGGGTAGCCGGGCGTGACGACCCGATAGAATTCGTGCGAATCGGTAACGTTTTGCACCATCGCCGTGAAAACGCCGGAGGCGCCATCACCCCGCAGACCGAAGCCATCCCATGGCCCCTCGGGGGTTTCGGCAATCTCGATGACATTATCGGCGGCGGCTGGGATATTCGTATAGACGATCTTCGCCTGAGTCCCCTCGATCGAGAAATCGACGATCTCGGCGGGGTGGATATCGGCGCGGAGCGGAAGCACCGGGTTATCCCAGCGGAAGGGTGGCAGAATCAGATCCGCCGGGTCATCGGGGAGATAGAGGGTGAGGTCCTGGGAAGGACTCTCGAAAACACCGGAAGCAACGCCCAGGTCCATATCCTTCACATAATACTTATAGATGACACTGCGCGGACTCCGGCGTGTATTCCAACTCCCGAAATAGGGGCCCGCCGCGAAACCGGGGTCGACCAGCGAATGCGGAGAGGCAGGGTTGATCAGCGGATCGAAGCCATCGGTGGTGAAACTCCAGAGCCGGGAATAGATACCATCCCCGGCAACCAGGTCGCCGTGGGTGCCGTCGTCGAAGAGTTCAACGCCGCCATCGGTCCAGCCGACCAGCGGATCGCCCGCGAAGTCCGGAAAGACACCATCGTGGTTAAAGCCTCGAAGCGGGTCGCTTCCTTGCAGGAGCACCTTGCTGTTCGTCGGCAGTTCGCGGTCGCCAAGGTTCAACTGAAACAGCACCGTGTAGCGACCCCGCACCCCGGCAGCTCCCCGCACGGGATCGGTGTAGAGCGCAGCGTAGCCTGCGCTGCCGGGGCCACCCGACCGCAGCGGCGCGGCCGCCGCGCCGAGATGGCCGGTTACCACGACCGACGAGCCGTCGTTCGGAAGGACTAGGAGGCGGCGTGTATCTTCGTAGCCGACGAGTCGAATGGCTTCATAGGTGTTGATGCCGTCGATGGTTCCTGCGAAGCGATAGTAGAGGTTCGATGGCGTGCCCGCGGGGAAACTCACGACGGTGGACCAGAGCGAGGTCGTAGGCAGCTTCGTCAGCGGCGTGTTGGTCGGCGCAGGCAAGCCTTCATCGAGGGGGAAGGACGTTCCGGTGAGATAAAAATTCGAGGCAGTGGGTCCGAACCCAGAGTTGGCCTCCAACACGAAGGTGACACTGACGGGATTCGCGATGGCACCACCGGCGGTAAAGAGGCAAGCCTCCGTGCTGCGCGAGTTTCCAAACAGATCCTCAACGCCCGAGGCAGTGACGGAGAGAAACGAACCGGCCGCCGACAGGGGGGTCTCCGTGCCCAGCAAGACCGTGTTCGCTGCAATGGCCATGGCACTGGAAGCAGGCACTCCGCCCACGGTGTAATTGGCCGCGATGTTGGCCGTGGCCGGGTCTATATCCTTG
>SLOV01000072.1 GCA_007132345.1 Kiritimatiellia bacterium | reverse complement strand
TGAGCGCCGCCCGGTCGTCGTCGAACGCAGCACGCGGCGCGTCACACGTGAGGAGACGACACCGCCACCGCGCGAGACCCCGCGCCCGCCGACCCAGGAAGAAATCCGGCGCCAGCTCGCACTGAATGCCGAGGCCACGCAACCGCGCAACGATTTCCCGTTTGACTGGTACTTCGCCATTGTCCGGCGCGTCTTCTACGAGGCCTGGGAGCGACCCAGCACCGCCGTTGTCCCGGCGGGCACCTCCATGACCGTTTCGATTCGCGTCATGCGCGACGGCAGCATTGCCGAGCATCGCGTCGTACGCGCCTCGGGCCATGCGGCCATGGACGATTCCGTCCTGCGCGCCGTCCGCTCCGTGCGGCGCATCGAACCGCTGCCCGCGCAATATCGCGGACCGCACCGCGACATCACCGTCGAGTTCGAACTCGCCGGACTGTGAGGCTCGAATTCGCAGAATTCGCACCCCTCTGCTCTGCGTCTTTGCGTCTTTGCGTTGAATTCCGCCTTAGAGAAAACGCAGAGACGCGAAGGCGCAGAGACGCAAGGATTCAACTCTTCTGGTGCTGTGCCAACTGGCCCGCACTTCCCACGCTGCATGCGTCACGACCATTCGATCCCTTGCGACTGACATGGAGAGATCGGCGTGTAGGAGTAGGTGTACGAGTAAGGCCGGTTCTGGATGAATGACGCGGCCTGCGTTGCGGGCTTTCTGGATGACACAACGTCGCTGCGTCATGCAGGTGTACCCATCGTCATCGTGACGCATTTTGCGGAGACGCATCGCAGGGTGGCGGAGAGTCTGCAAGGACTGAACATTGCGAGTACGCTGATCTCCAGCCCGCATGAGCTTTCTCCAAGCTCGCTCGCCGCGCCGGGCGATCCCCGCGGTGTGCCAATGGTTCCTTTCCCGGTCCTGCAACTGGCAGCACCGTTCCCGGCACCGGAAAAGCGGTCGGATGAGCCGTGTCTTGTCGTTGTGCCAGAGCCTTACCCAACCAGCGCCAGAAACGAGCTGGTGACAGCGTTTGCGGCCTCGCTGCCGTTCCAGGCCGCCGTCCGCTTCTACGTTTCCCTGGAATCGCCGATCATGCGCCGGTTCGGCGGCGAAGATATCGTCGGTCTGCTGACACGTCTTGGCATGGCGGAGAATGACGTCATCGAAAACCCGATGCTCGCCCGGGCTTTTGAATCCTCGCAGAAGAAGCTCGCCCGGCTCGTGAAAGAAGATCAGTGGGCCGCGTCGGTCCATGCCTGGTTCGCGATGAATGAAAAGCATCTGGGCAACAGACGATAAAGCAGGCGCGGCCGCCGCATTGCCAGCAGATCAGTTACGGTAAAGAAAGACGCCGAAGAGCAGCAACGCACAGCCAAGCTGCATCGGCCAGCCGGTAAAGAGTGCCTGCAAATAGACGGCGATGCCAATCCGGGCCGGGCGCATGTTCGTGGAGGATATTGCGGCCATGATCTGGATGGAGAAGAGGGGTCAAGTGAGCGGAAGGTACAAATCGAACATCCGATCTCATGATGGTCTGCGTCCGGTCTTTCAGGCCGGCTAAAGCCGGTACAACAAACGAATCCTGCAAATACTCTTGCCCGTTTGTAGTCCCGCCTTCAGGCGGTGAGATCCGTCATGTGATTTGCTGGCGCACGCAAGCTGGTCGTAGACGAATCGCGAACGTGCCGCTATCCTTCCGGCATTGGGTCGGGACCGCGCCGCGGCGCATGGGGCTGTCGGTTGGTGAGCAACGAATCCACAGACTCGGAGTTGGAGAGGGATCGCGCCGCGCGCGATCACTTCCTGAAGGCCCTGCCCTCGCCACGTGAGAGTGAGCCCGATATCCTGCTCGTCGTCGACGATCTGCCGGAAGTCCGACAGCTTGTCATTCACGATCTGCAAATGCCGGAGCTGGACGGCTTCGGCGTGATCGAAGCGCTGGAAAAGGAGTACCGCGCCGCGGGCCGCGACCAGGGCATTCCCATCATCGTGCTTTCCTCCACGACGGGAGAAAAGGGCCATTTCCTCCGGCGCTCGGTGCACGGGAGCCGCGCCACGTATGTGCCCCTGGTCAGCGTGGCCAAAGAGGACTGCGTGGCGCCGGCCCGCTACGATGCCGCCGGCACCGAAGGCCTGCTGGCATGGGTGCGCCACTTCCTGCACCGCGACCGAAGGTGAACGAGGCGGGGGAATGCCGAGGGATTGGGATTACACTGGATCGAACACTTTCTCGCCACCCTTGCGCGGACACACTTACCCGACCCGCTTACTCGTGGGTCAACCAGCGCTTGTCGCTGAAGCGAGTCGGGTAAGCGTATCCGATGAAGTGTGGCGGTGAAGAATGCGGTGAAGTGTCGTTGTGTGCTCATTCGTGGTTCAAGAACACTCCCATGCCCTGCAGTCCACCGCGTAACCGCGGCGGCTACGAGGTTGGCGTCCGCATATTTTCGTCGATTTCGCGTGTTTCGTTGTGCCCCCTCGATACCCGCAGAATTCTCTTTCCTCACTGCTGCGCCTCTTGCTCGGCTCTCCTCTCGTCGCATTCAACAAAAGCATCCTTTTCCTCGCGAGCGTTATGGTGAGATCAGCGTGTATGAGTACGTGTACGAGTAAGGAGCTGATCGCGAGGCTCGCCGTACTCGTACACCTACTCGTACACGCGAATCTCCTCGAAGACCGCCGATCTCGTAATCCCCCCATCTCCAATGCCTGTCCATTCGTTGTTCCCGCCTCTTCCCATCCTGAAAGTCCGCCGCGTAGCCGCGTCGGCTACGACGTGGCCCCTTTCCCCCTTCGTGCTCTTCGCGTCCTTCGTGGTGAACCTCTCATATCTGTGCGAATCCGTGTCCAAACCACATCGGCCACCGCGTAGCCGCGTCGGCTATAAGTGTGCGGTTTGCTGAGCTGGAACGACGCTACACGCGAAAGATGCGAAATGAATCCGGGCTCGTGTAACTCCCTCCAGAGGCGGGCAGGCGCCCCTCCATCCCTTACACACTCCGGGCGCTGGCGGGCTCGTAAGGGCGCTATCCTCGTAAAACCAAACGGCTCATTCCCCGCCGCGGACAGGCCAGGCATAATAAGAAGAGATTGTCTTGTAGGTGTAGCCCGCGTTACCAGCGATTGTTGTTACAGAATATGCTTGGCTGGTATCGCCGGCGTATGTCGAGGATGTCCAGTAGTGGGCCGTGAAAAAGCCCGTGAAAGGATGTCCGGCTGGCAATGCCGGAGAAAAGCTCCCAAAATCGATAAGACTCTGCATTTCGCTCACATTGGGCAGCCGCCAATCGGTGTATCCGAAGGTGCCCGCGCCAGCGTTCATTGCAATACAGACATCGATCGCCTGATTCCACGTTTTGCCGCCGGAATTATTGCTCACCGTATGGGGCGCCCTGACCCACATGAGACCCGTCATCTCGTCCGTCACGGTCGTGCCGTGGTCCGTGAATCGCGGGTTCGGCCACGCCACGCCCTTCTGATGTGTTCCGTCATCTCCCGCGCGATAGACGGTCGTCTGCCCCGTCTTCGGCACCGCGCCATTGTACGTGGCCCCGGCGCCGCCCTCGAACGTGCCAACCACACCGAAGATCGTGACATGCTTCTTGATGTTCCGCGGCACCAAGTCGCTGTCACCCGCCACGGAACCCGTCCCATCATGGTACCCCTGCGCGATGGCCTGAGGAATTATGCCGGGCGTCACGTCTTGGCGCCCGATCTCCACCATCGTGCCGGTGATTTCTTCATCGTCTACATAGGCGGTTTTTCCTGCTAACAGGTCGGACGCCAGTGCCGTGCCGGCCACCCAGGGTGTCTCGCGTCCCACGACGCGGTAGAACAAACCGACCGGCACAGTCACTTCGGCATCGGATGACTGGAGGTTCCGCAGGCCCCGATAGGTGCCATCCCATTCAATAGGGTCGATCAGATTGGGCTTGGATTCGACACGGTAGTAGAGCGATGGGTTCTCATTGGTAAAGGTCAGATATCCGTCTTCGAATCGAATAATCTCCTGCGCCCATATCGACGAGGGCACAAGCATTGCCGTCCATGCAATGCCGATCAAGGTCGCCTTCTCAAAGCACTTTTTCATCGTCATTCTCCTCCACGAACGGGCCAGACGTATAGAGTCGCTATCTTTTGCCCAAGGCCAACGCTTCCATTGCTTGGTGACACCACCCATACTCCCATATCGGGATCGGCTACATATGAAGTCGACGACCAGTAGGAGGATGCATAGATACCCGTAAAAGGATGTTCCGGTGGAAGTGTAGGTTGCGCGCTCCCATAATACATGAGGCTCTGCAACTCGCGCACGTTCGGCAGTCGCCAATCGGTGTATCCGAACGTACCCGCGCCCGCGTTCATTCCATTGCAGACATCGATCGCCTGATTCCATGTCCGAGTGGAGGCGTTGTTGCTCACCGTATGCGGCGCCTTCACCCACATGAGACCCGTCATCTCGTCCGTCACGGTCGTGCCGTGGTCCGTGAACCGCGGATTCGGCCACGCCACACCCGCCTGATGCGTGCCATCGTCTCCTGCGCGGTAGACCGTGGTCTGCCCCGTCTTCGGTATGGCGACATGGTACGTGTCCTCACCTCCACCCTCTAGCGTACCGGTCACACCGAAGATGGTGACATCCTCTTTGAGGTTCTCCGGCACCAAGTCACTGTCACCCGCCACGGACCCGGTTCCATCGTGGTAGCCCTGCGCGATGGCCTGCGCGCTTGTGCCGGGCGTGATATCTTGCCGTCCTATGTCCGGCATGGTGCCGATGACCTCCTCATCGTCCACATACGCGGTTTTGCCGGCCCGCAGATCGGAGGCCACCGCCGTTCCGGCCACCCAGGGCGTCTCGCGTCCCACGACGCGGTAAAACGCACCGACCGGCACCGTCACCTCCGCATCGGATGACTGTAGATTCCGCAGCCCGCGATAAGCGCCATCCCAATCAACAGGATCAATCAAATTGGGCTTGAATTCGATCCGGTAGTAGAGCGCTGGGTTCTCATTGGTGAAGGTCAGATATCCGTCATCGAAACCTGTGATCTCCTGTGCCGACATCGATGCAGGCACAATCGTTGCGATTACGGCAATGACCATTGAATGCCTTCTGTTCATGACTTCTTTCCCCTTTCGAACTCCTCCCTAATCTTTCCGCAAACGGTAGAAACGAACCCCCACCATCGGCGTGACGGTGACCTGCCATTCGCCATCCACCGGAACGGGCAAGGTGGCCACGCTCGACCAGTCGGCCCCAAGTAGCGTGGTTGCGTGCTGCAGCACAAACCCATCGGACCCCGCCACCGGCCAGGCGATCAGCGCGGACGCAGGCGTGAGCCACTCGATTCTCAGGGCTGGCCCCTCGCCAACGTCCAATGCCATCAGCATGGCCCAGTAGCCGCCGACAAGGTCGAAGTCGCCACCCGTCATGGTGTGGGCGTCCGG
>SLOV01000375.1 GCA_007132345.1 Kiritimatiellia bacterium | reverse complement strand
TTCTGTGGCTCATGGACCAAAGAGGAGGCAAAACGCTTTGAGCAGGCCATCGCCTCTTTCGAAACCATCGATGAAGCGGTATATTGAAACGGTCTGTCCTGTGATGGCCCGCTTGACGCATACATATGATTCATGCATATTGATATGCATGAGAACCACACTCCATATCGACGATACGCTTTTGGAGGAAGCCTCGCGCCTTACCGGGGTAAAGGAGAAGACAACCCTGGTCCGAATGGGCTTGCAGAGCCTGCTCGCCTGTGAGTCCGCGCGCCGTCTTGCCAAACTGGGGGGAAGCGAGCCCACGCTCCGTCGCGTTCCAAGGCGAAGATCGCGCTGATGGTCCTAATCGACACATCGATTTGGATCGACCACCTGAGAAAGAACCTGCCCAGGCTCGCGGGACTGCTTGACGAAGGAGAGGTTGCGATTCACCCTTTTGTCATCGGGGAACTGGCCTGCGGCAACCTCGGCAATCGGAACGAAATCCTTTCGCTCTTTCAGTCCCTGCCGACGATCTCTCGGGTCGAAGATGGTGAGATCCTGTTTTTCATCGAGCACCATTCGCTGTCAGGAAGAGGGCTTGGACTGATCGATATTCATCTTCTGGCAGCATGCCGGATGAGCGGGCTTCGGCTCTGGACGAAGGACATCCATCTCAAGTCCGCCGCAGAGAAGTTGCACCTTAGCTTCGGCGCGACATAGGCAGCCGCCCACACCCCAACCGACGCGGCTACGGATGCACTGGACTGCGCGATGCGCGACGACGCTTCGCTTTCCCGAAGAGGGCCAGCGCGCCGAAGCCCACGCAACTCAGCAGGAAGGTTCCCGGCTCGGGAATGACGGCGGCCATGGGGCGTTGCCTTGGACTTCATATGTTGTGAATGCCCCAACATCACTCGCACTCCCAATCACACTGCTTGCAGTCTGGAACGTCAGGAAGGCATCGACGCCTGCATCCACATCCGCCTGCGACCAGCCGTTTCCGTTGCCGTCCAGCAGGCTGTTGGATAGACGCAGCCGCGCATAGAGCGTGTCGCCAGAGTTTGGATTGCTCTGCCCTTGTGGGTGCCAGATGTCGTAGGCGATTCCATTGTTCGACAACGACACCCCGCTCACCGACAGGCTCGACATCCAGCCGGAGGTCACGGCAAAGTCGTCACCCACAGCAGACTTGCTTCGTATCTGCGCACTCACCCCGCCATCCACCATCGCCGCCAGCGATGCATACGCGCTTTGATTCCACGGCAGGCTCCACAACGAATCGAAGAGCGGCGCGAAAAACAACTCCGCCGAATCGACATTCGGCCCGCCCGCCGTGAAGGGACTGGTGAAGGAGACATCGATGTAGTGGTTGTTCGCGTCCTGCGAGACGGTGTAGTTGATCAGGCTTCCCTTTGCAGGATTCAAGCCCAGCACAAGCAACGCCATGCAGAGCGCCATGGTCGGGCGTATCCAGGCGCGAAGGGAAGCAATATGCGAGGTCATCATGTAGCCGCCACCGATTTTGGCAGTCATCCGGGTTTCGTGCTTCGGATTTCATTCGTGCTTGGGTCTTTCGTCATTGCTGGCCAACAACTTAGGACTAATGGAGAATCAGCCATGCCCTTTGTCGCCCTTCTTTGTCGCCCCTCTTTGTCGACTGCCCCCACTTCGTTGCTCTCCGGGGGACGGGTTGCAAACCCGTCCTACTTTTTCCGGTATGGGCGCACGGTGACACGGCAGCGTGAAATAACAGAAGCCCATAAGCCGTACGACGGCTTCACAAGCCGTCGCGCTGCGGCTGTTGCTCACCGGGGGGACGGGTTGCAAACCCGTCCTACTTTTTCCGGAATGGGCGCACGGTGACATGGCAGCGGGAAGCAACATGAGCCCATCAGCCGTACGACGGCTTCACAAGCCGTCGCGCAGCGGCTGTTGCTCACCGGGGGACGGGTTGCAAACCCGTCCTACTTTTTCCGGAATGGGCGCACGGTGACACGGCAGCGTGAAATAACAGAAGCCCATAAGCCGTCGCGCAAATGGAGGACGGACATCCTGTCCGTCGCGCGGAGCCAATAAGCCGCGAAGTGAGCATCGTATTGATGTGGCCTTTGGGCTCCGCAGCCGGGTTAGAAGCCCGGCCTCCCTGCTTCTGCGCTGAGTGTGCTTCGTCGCGAAGTCCCTCACCTGTGTTCCGTCGCGCAAGTGGAGGACGGACATCCTGTCCGTCGCTGGCCGCCTGGCCATTTCGATCGCTTTGTGAACAGCACATGCTCCCCCTTTGTCGCCCCTCTTTGTCGCCCCTCTTTGTCGACTGCCCGCACTTCGATGCTCACCGGGGGGACGGGTTGCAAACCCGTCCTACTGTTTCCGTCATGGGCGTACAGGCCCGGCACGAATTCAAGCCGTTTGAACACCGAAACTCACCCGCCGGGGGCGCGTCGCGATCCGAGGCGAACGCTATTGTGAAGCAAAGCGAAGCTGGATATGGTGACCAGATGACAACGGTGAAAGAGATTGAGCAGGCCATTGAGCGGCTGCCGGATGAAGAGTTTGCCCAGCTCCGCAACAGGATTGTGCAGCGCGACTGGAAGAATTGGGATGCCCAGATCGAGCACGATAGTGCCATAGGCAAACTTGATGTCCTCATCGAGGAGGCGCATCGCGATGTCGCTTCGGGCGGCCTGAGACCCCTTTAATGCACCGCACCAACCGACGGTTCTGGCGATGCTACGAAGCGTTGCCGGCAGAAATTCGCACCGTAGCCGATCAGAGTTTTGATCTGCTGAAGAGCGATCCGCGTCACCCGTCTCTGCACTTCAAGAAGGTTGGGAAGCTATGGTCCGCGCGGCTACAACACACGAAAGCGTCTCGCCGCATTCGCACGTAGCCGCATTCGATAGAATGTGGACCCACTCATCCACGCCGTAGCAGGTGTGTCGATTTATTCAAGCCGTGCCGTGGCCTCCTGCGATCGAGCGCTATACACAATTGCATATAGATCAACACACCCGTTAGAATGTGGCCCCACCCGTACTGCCACAACCACTCTATGACACGAGACGCGGCACCCGTAATCCCGCGCCTTTTGCCAGGGCCTGTTGGCGATGGTCGAACGTTAGAACATCCGGTACGCCCAGAACCAGCGCCGCAGCGACATGCAGGATGTCCAGGGTTCGCACGCCAAGTGTTTCTGAGAAGAGGACACTGAGCCGTTCCGCCTCGATTGTCAGCGCCGCTAACGGCGGTGTGGCGTGAACCAGGACGCCCGATGCCAGATCCGATAGCATGGCATTGAGCGAGGCGTCGCGTTGCGCCGCAGTGATTTCCTTTCGGAACACCCGAAGTCTCATCGCATTGCGGAATTCCAACTGATGCAGCCAGATCACCGGCAGAGGCAGCGCCTGGCGCTTCATTCGTTTCACAGCCGGTTCGGTGTGCGCGTCTGGCGCATAGAGAGAGCACAAGAATCCGGTATCGGCATAGGCTCTCATCGCTCCCCGCGCGCATCGGAAATCAAGTCTGTTGCAGTGATGGGCAACATCTTCTTCCCGTAAGCGGCCTGGATTCTTGCGAGGAAGTCGGGCCTTCTGACACGGCGTCGGCGTGAAGGGGGCGACAGCACCGCCACCGGCAAACCGCGCCGTTGGACCTCAACCGTTTCGCCGCTATCCACCCAGCTCAACACGGCAGAAGTTTGATGCTTCAGTTCCCGGATCGAGGTCGTCTTCATTTGTGACACAATAATGTGATACATAGGGCGCCGTCAACCCAGTGTTCCTTGTTTTCCCAGGTTCTCCGGGGCGCGGCTGCGAGGAAGAGGGTAAGCCCATAAGCCGTACGACGGCTTCACAAGCCGTCGCGCAGCGGCCGATGCTCTCCGGGGGGACGGGTTGCAAACCCGTCCTACTTTTTCCGGCATGGGCGCACGGTGACACGGCAGCAAAGCGGGAACACCATCGATTCATGGACCCTCGGCGAAGTCATCCTCGCTCTCCCATTCGCGTTTCTTCGCGCCTGCCCCGCAGCTTGCTGCGCTCTGCTGCGGGGTCCCTTCGCGGTTCCACCCCACCCGAAGCTCAACAGATTCTCTGCTCCTGGAACTTTTCTTCCATCGTGTGGAACCCGGGTTCCATCGAATGGAACTTTTGTTGCAGGGAATGGAACTTTTCTTCCATGCAGATGTGGCCCCGCCGCATTTCGTCCGTTTTTCGCAATCGGTAGCGGCTGTCGGCAGGCGGCCACACCGTAGCCGGCTTGTTGATTGATTCCCGCGGCGCGTGCGTAATCTCCAAGCATTAGCTCGCCTTCGAGAAGGCGCGCAAGAAAGCGGGTTCCAGAACCCGCACTCCAAGATGTGGAGTGCGCTTTCTTGAAAGCGCTTTTTCCCGGGGGTTCTTGAACCCCCGGAAACTCAACGGATGACACCCCTGTCCATCACCATGCATTTGTGTACAGCGCTGGATCGCAGGAGGCCACGGCACGGCTTGAATAAATCAACACACCGTAACCGGTGCGGCTACATCTTTGCCGTGTCAGAGCGTTCTCCGTATGGCCCTCGCCGCCTGAAGGCGGGACTACAAACGGGCGAAAGCCCGATGAAAGACCGTTCGTAGTACCTGCTCCAGCAGGCCCGAAGAGCCCGTTCCGGGCCATGCTGAGAATTGCCGTTGCGGGATCGCACGACCTTGACCCACCCGCCGCGTTCCGATAGCGTCCGCCTCTCCCGATTCGACTCCACTGCACTCTTCTTCACGACGTGAAATATTGTTTCGATCCCGATTTTCGACTGGGTATTCTCGGCGGCGGGCAACTGGGCAAAATGCTCTGCCAGGCCGCGAGCGAGTGGCACCTCCACACCGCCGTGCTTGATCCGGATCCGGACGCACCGGCACGCGCGATCTGCACCCGCTTCGTGCAGGGCGACTTTCGCAAGACGGACGATGTCCTTCGTTTTGCGGAAGGACTCGACCTGCTCACCGTGGAGATCGAATCAGTCGACGTTGCGGCACTGGACCAGCTCGCCGCGCGCGGGCTCGCTGTGCATCCTGCGCCACAAACGCTGGCCCTGATCCAGGATAAAGGTCTTCAAAAGGAGTTCCTGGTCCAGCACGGATTGCCGACGTCACAGTTCGAGCTCCTCGCCAGCAGCGTCGAGGTGCGGGCCGCCGTGGCGGAAGGACGGCGCCGGCTGCCGTTTGTGCAGAAGCTGCGTTGCATGGGGTACGACGGGCGCGGCGTGCAGCGGGTGGCGAACGAAGCCGAACTCGACCGCCTGCTCGAAGGCCCCTGCCTGGTGGAAGATTGGGTCGACGTGCGGAAGGAGATCGCCGTGATTGCGGCGCGGCGCGCCTCCGGCGAGGTGCAGGTCTTTCCCGCCGTGGAGATGGTCTTTCACCCCACCGCCAACCTGGTAGAGCTGCTGCGGAGTCCGGCGGACCTTCCACCCAAGCTGGCCGATGAGGCAC
>SLOV01000377.1 GCA_007132345.1 Kiritimatiellia bacterium | reverse complement strand
TGGTGAAGAGGTGTGGCGCATCGCGTTTGGGCTCCGTAAGGCGGCGGCGGAGGTTCTCTGCATCGGGTTCGGCGAGTGGCTGGCTACAAATCCGACCGAGTGTGCGCTGAAGTCGTGGGAGGTGCTTGCGTGCGCGTGAAAAATGGAGGCGTCCGGTGCTGCGGCGCTGATCGATACGACAGCAGATCGCGAAGAACTTTTGGATGGCATTGCAGAAGGTCCCTGCGGATTCGTCGCGTTGAGCGGCCGGCAGGAGGGCGAGGCGCTCGGCGATGTCTTTGGCAGCGCGGATGAGATGGCTCAGGCAGGCTTGCCGCCGGCGTGGCTTGATCGCGTTGTAGGCGGCATAACTGTCGGCGACGAGATTGCCGGGGAAGTGGTCGCCGAAGATGGAACGAGCCACCTCCGAGCTGCGGGAAGGGTCGATGTGGAAGAAGGCGAATTGCGGGTTGCCTGCATACCAGAGGTAGGCACTGGTTCCATCAACGCGCCAATGAGTTTCATCGCCGTGGACGACTTCGGCCGCCCGGATCTTGTCGCGTAAGTCCTCGTAGAGGTGTCGCCCTTGCCGGGCAATGCGGTGACTGAAGGCCATGGCGGAGGCAGGGACGAAGGGCATGCCGAAGAGTCCGGAAAAGACTTTGCGAATATCGCGGTAGGACAGTTTGACTTCATGGCGGAGATACACGGCGACGGCTTTGGTAAGGGGGCCGATCTCACAGTTTCGCAACTCGCCATCAGCCACCTGGAAGACCTCCCTGCGGCAACAGGGGCAGAAGGCGAGGTGGTGGGTATATTCGGTCACCAGGGTTCGGGGTTGCAGAACGATGTCTTCCTGAAGTTGGACATGGGTCTTGTCCACGGGCTGAAGATTGGGGGTCTTGCAGTGTGGGCAGGCATGGGGCGCGGGGACGTCGATGGATCGATCGACATGGTCTGGGGTGCGGCGTTGCCAGGGCGGGTGCCCCTTGGGCGCGCCTCGCTTGCGTGGCGCAGGTTGCTCGGAGGAGTTTGATGCGCCTTTGCCCCGTTTTTGCCGCCCGCGGGATGAGTGGGTGGCGCGCTTCGATGATCGGTTCGGCTTAAACCGTTGGCGGTGCTTTTGGAGCAGGCGCGTCTCCAGATCGAGAACACGGGCCTGCAGGGTTCGGATTTCCTCCCGGAGCAGATTGTTCTCTTTCTCGGTCTCCATGAGTGCATGAGATTCGCGGAACCGGTCTTCGTGAATATCGGAGATCAGCAGGGAGGCCCATCGGGTGGACATCCCCAGATGGGGGCAATCATCTTTGTAGGGGCATTCGAATCCCCACGGGGCTTGCTTATAGCGTCCCATGGTCTTTGAGATCGACGCCTTCGCGTAGCAGCATCCAGTTGGTTTGGCTCAACTCCTTGAGGAGGCGTTTGAGGACTTGGTGGCGTTGGGTCATGCGGCGGACGAGGGGCAAGAGGTCCCTGGGGATGGGTCAAGAAAGGGTCGGTCCGCACATCCTAACATTTGGCGTACAGCATGGTGAATGACAGCAGGCAGCGGGGACAGCAGGCAGCGGAGTCACGTCTCCAAATTCAAGAAAGGCATGATGCAATTTGCAGTGCGTGCAAGGATCCGGATATTGTTCTGCGCTAGATCTGTTCAAGTGAACCGGGGCCAAGAGATGCAACGACGAAAACGTGAATCTGGAGACGTGACTCCGCTGGACACCGCCTGGGGGCATGCCCACCGAGGCAAGTGCTACAAACGGCGGGTGCAGGATGGATGGGGTTTGTCGTCCCGCCATCAGGCGAAAGTGGCGCCGGGCTGAAGCCCTGGCGAAGACTTCCCGCTGAAGAGGGTACTCTGACCTCGGGTTGAGTGGGCGTGTCACGACGATCGACCATGCGACGGGCGCCGGACACGAGATCGCCGTCCGCTCCACCAGAACGTGCGATGGATCCACAACCGGAGCCGGACACGCATGCGGTCACAGGTGTCAGTCCTCTGATTGTTGGCATGGTGAGGGAGGTCCCCTCATGCACTCTGGCGGGCAGTACCTTCAAGCAGGATAATCGGCCCATTCCGGCTCCGGAACCGCCAGCGGAGGGCGGTCAAGAGCGGAGCCGCTCCAGAAGTCTGGACGCACAGTTCAAGGGGTAGCGGGATCACCTGCCAGAGTCAGGCGCCGCCTTGCTCTCTCATTCGCGTTCATCCGTCCAGTCGTGGTTCCTCCGCGCATCTCTTGCCTTCTGCCCGCTTTGTTTTCGACCCGGCTACCCGTCCCGATGTAGATTGCTCCCTATATTGGAATGAAATCACACCAGATCATACTATTGACTCTCTCCCTCGTGCTCGGCCAAACCGCGCTTGCCGGCAAGAGTCTCACCATCGCCGCCGCCGCCGACTTGCGCTTCGCCCTCGACGAGATCCTGGACCTTTATCGCCCGCAGCATCCGGATGCGGCGATCGAGGTGATCTATGGATCGTCCGGCAAGATGACCACACAGATCCTGAATGGCGCGCCATACGACCTCTTCTTCTCCGCCGATATCGCCTTCCCGGAACGCCTGCACCGCGAGGGTTTTGCCGTCACCGAACCGAGCGTCTATGCCATCGGCCGAATCGTGATCTGGAGCAAACGGCAGGACGCCTCGAACATGAGGCTCGATGATCTGATGCAGCCCGCCATTCGCCGCGTCGCGATTGCACAACCGGCGCACGCCCCCTACGGTCTGCGGGCCAGGGAAGCGCTTCAGGCGGGCGGTCTGTGGGACGACATTCAACCGAAACTCGTCTTCGGCGAAAATATCGCACATGCCGCACAGATGGTGGAGTCGGAAGCCGCGGACGTCGGCATCATCGCGCTCTCGCTCGCTCGCTTCCCGCCCCTTGCCGCCCATGGCTACAGCGTCATCGACGACGCATTGCATGAGCCATTGACGCAAGGCTACGTGGTGACCCGGCACGGCAGCGACAATACGTTGGCACGCGACTTTGCCCGATACATGATGCAGGCGGAAGCGCGCGCGGTGATGAAAAGATACGGCTTCGAATTACCCGCAAACGAATAGAGACATGATTGAACTCTCCCCATCCGATTGGGTCGCCATCCGGCTCACGCTGAAACTGGGTCTCTATACCACGGGCATCCTGCTCGCGATCGGCACACCGCTCGCTTGGTGGCTCGCCAGCGGGCGTTCCCCGCTTCGCACCGCCGTGCAATCGATCGTCGCCCTGCCGCTCGTGCTCCCGCCCACGGTGCTGGGCTTCTATCTCCTCCTCCTGCTCGGCCCGCGCGGCTGGATCGGCGGATCGCTCGAAGCAATCGGCCTGACCCACCTCGCCTTCACCTTCACCGGCATTCTGATCGCGTCCGTGATCTACTCGATGCCCTTCGCGGTTCAACCTTTGTTCCAGGCCTTCACCGCCCTGGGCCGGCGCCACGTCGAAGTCGCCGCTTCACTGGGCGCAGGGCCCATCGACCGCTTCTTCACCGTCATCCTGCCTCTGACCCGCGGCGGATTCATCATCGCCGCCACCCTGAGCTTTGCGCATACGCTTGGCGAGTTCGGGGCCATCCTGATGATCGGCGGCAGTATCCCCGGACGCACCAAAGTGTTGTCCGTGCTGATCTACGACCACGCCGAGGCCATGAATTACACCGCCGCACACCAGCTTTCTTTGCTGCTCCTGGCCTTTGCCTTTCTGGTTCTGTTCATCGTCTATGCCGTCAATCGGCGCTTCGACACGGTCCGGCCATGAATCTCGAAATCACAGCCCGTCTCCAACATGGCGCGTTTACGCTCGATGTGAATAACACGTTCCCTTTGCAGGGCGTAACGGCGCTGTTCGGCCGGTCGGGCTGCGGGAAGACGACCCTGCTGCGCATCATCGCCGGCCTCGAACACCCGCGCGGCGCAAGGGTGTGTTACGGCGACCAGACCTGGCAGGGCGGCGGTGACTTCGTGCCGTTGGCCAAACGCCGGATCGGACTGGTTTTTCAGGAACACAGTCTGCTGCCGCACCGCAACGTGCGCGGCAACCTGGAATATGGATATAAACGCACGCCACCGAACCTGCGCCGTCTCCACCTGCCGGAGGTGTGCGAGTTGCTCGGCATCTCGCCGTTGCTCGACCGTCGCATCGATCAACTGTCTGGCGGCGAGCGCCAACGCGTCGCGCTGGGCCGCGCCTTGTTGTGCAGTCCGCAATTGCTTCTGCTCGACGAACCGCTTGCGGCGCTCGACACGCAGACGAAACGCGAGATCATGCCGTTTCTCGTCCGCCTATCCCGCGAGGCCCATGTACCGATTCTGCTGGTGACCCATGTGCCGGACGAAGTCGAACGCCTCGCGGATCGTGTCGCCTTCATGCACGACGGGCGCGTGCAACGCATCGAAGAGCTGCACGACGCGCTCACACGGCCCGATTCCCCGCTCTTCGACGAGGAGGGGCCGGTCTCCGTGCTCGAAGGAACGCTGTCCGCGCCCGACGCAGAGGGTTTATGCCGATTCGAAAGTGGCAATGTGGCCTTGCACGTCCTCGATCCGGGCGGAACACGGGACAGCAGGCTGCAGCGTTTACGCATACGTGGGCGCGACGTGATTCTCGCCTTGAAAGATCCCGAGGCGATCAGCGTCGTCAATCGTCTGCCCGTCACGGTCGAGGCCGTTCATTCGGGCGCGAGTGGCGAGAGCCTGGTGATCTCCCGCCTCTCCAATGGGCAGGCGCTGCTTGCGCTGATTACAACGTCTTCGCTACGCCGGCTCGGTCTCACAGAGGGTAGTCCTTGCATCGCCCTCATCAAATCCCTTGCGCTGCATCAGCCGGGTAGGGGGGAGGAGGGACGGTGACGGGGTGTTCCACCTGCGACAAAGGCAATCCCGGTTCTGGAAAAGGCCACGCGCTGGGGTCGCGAGCTGGAAGCTCCCGCTACTTTGTTGCGCGGAGCCTGGGACATAGATGACTTCCCCCAAAGTGGCGGGAGCATCCTGCTCCCGCTTGGAGCGATGCGATGCACAGCTCGTAACCCTCGGAGCACATTCAACTCAAGTACCCCGCTCCGCCCCCGTCGGCCGCGTCCATGGCATTGGTCAATTAGGGGTTGACGCCATGCCCAATTCATGTAACAGTTATTGCATATCACGGGGTGGTGATGCGGGGCCCTGGGGGGTGTTGCGTGGCCATGTCGTATTTCATGGGGGATTGATGAAGACGAAACGAGTCCTGCCAAACGGTTTTCACGGGCTTTTGCGCCGAATCATCGGGTGGAGCGTTTGCCTGCTGTTCTGTGCTTCAGTTGCACAGGCCGCCACGCTCACATCCGCCGTCCTCGACGGAGGCGGGCAACGCACAACGAGCGCGACCTACACCATGGACGGCCACATTGGCGGGCTTTCGGGCATTTCCAACGTCGACGACCTGGTGGCACGCGCAGGGTATGTGGGGCAATTGACGGATATCGTCGCGCTGGAGCTGGCTGGCGAACCGGAAAACGTCGAGGAGGAAGCCTCCACGCA
>SLOV01000405.1 GCA_007132345.1 Kiritimatiellia bacterium | reverse complement strand
GTCATGCTCCTTCAAGTACTGCTCATAACAAACGGTGTGAATGAACCCGGTCAGCCCATCCCAGTTGTCCTCAGGCTGAGGCTCACTAAGGGCAATGTGAAACTTGAAGTTCGGGAACTCGGCCTCGATCTTGCGAAAATCTTCGATGTAAAAGAGTTCGCGCAGGGAACGGCCACCGTACCAGTAGGTCACTTTGCGGCCAGTCTTCAGCGTGTGGAAGAGGTGGAAGAGGTGGCTGCGTAACGGCGCCATACCCGCACCGCCTCCGATGTAGAGCATTTCCCGGTCGGAGTCTTCCTTAATAAAGAACTCTCCGTACGGACCGCTCAGCATCACCTTGTCGCCGGGCTTGAGACCGAAGATATAACTGGAAGCAACGCCGGGAGGCACCTCCAGATTCGGGGGTGGCGTAGCAATACGCACGTTGAGCATCACGCAGTTGCCCTCCGCCGGATGGTTCCCCATCGAGTAAGCACGGAAGCAGGGCTCATCGTTCTTGATGCTCAAGTCCCAAAGCTTGAGAGAGTCCCAGGCATCCCGAAAACGTTCTTCGATTTCAAAATCACGGAAGGAACACTCGTATTTCGGAATATCAATCTGAATGTAGCCACCGGCCTTGTGGTTCAGGTCCATGCCGGGCGGCAGGTCCACGATGAACTCCTTGATAAAGGTCGCCACATTCATATTCGAACGGACCGTGCCTTCGAATTTCTTGATCTCGAGCACCTCGTCCGGCACATGAATCTTCATGTCGTTCTTGACCTTGACCTGGCACGAAAGGCGCACGCCCTCTTTTGCTTCCTGCTTGGAGACGTGCCCCGTCTCCGTGGCCAACAGCGAGCCGCCGCCTTCGGTAATCTTGCATTTGCACATGGCGCAGGTACCGCCGCCGCCGCAGGCAGACGGGAGGAATACGGACTGAGAGGCGAGAACGGAGAGCAGCGAAGTCCCTGGCTGGACTTCCAGCGTTTTGGACCCTTCATTGATGTCGACCGTAACCACCCCTGCCGGTTGCAATTTGCGGGATGCCAAGCTCAGTCCCATGACGAGGAGAAGAATGACACCGGTGAAAACGATTACACTCATCAAGACGCTTAGAAATGCTGCAATCATGTCTATGATTCTCCAGTGATCGGGCCAAACCTTACAGGCTGATGCCCGAGAAGCAGAGGAAGCCAATGGCCATCAGACCGGTCAATATAAACGTGATGCCAAGACCTTTCAAACCGGGCGGGATATGAGAATAGCGTAATTTTGTCCGAATAGCCGCAAGCGCGACGATCGCCAGGGCGAAGCCCGCTCCGGAGGAGAGGCCGAAGACCGCGGATTCGGCAAAGGTGTACTTGCGCTCCACGAGGAAGAGGCTGCCGCCGAGAATGGAGCAGTTCACCGTGATGAGTGGGAGGAAGATGCCGAGGGCGTTGTAGAGGGGCGGGAAGAAGCGATCGAGAATCATCTCCACGAGCTGCACCATGCAGGCGATGACGGCAATGAAGCAGATGAAGTTCAGGAAGGAGAGGTCGAGCCGGGCCAGGGCATCGATGCCGGTCCAGGCCAGTGCGCCCCGCCGCAGAAGGAAGTGATGAATGACCCAGTTGAGGGGCGCAGTGATGCCGAGCACGAAGACCACCGCGAGGCCGAGGCCCGTGGCGGTTTCGACCTTCTTCGACAACGCGAGGAAGGAGCACATGCCGAGGAAATAGGCGAGCACGATGTTTTCGACAAAAATCGCTTTGACGGCGAGATTGAGAAGTGGTGTTTCGGTCATGGCAACCTCAATACTCAGTCGGTTTCGTATTTATGGGTGATGGATCGCTGGACCCAGATGATCAGGCCCACAATGATGAAGGCGCCGGGTGCAAGCGCGGCCATGCCGTTGCCCATGTAGTTGGAGGGCAGCACATGCAGGCCGTACCACGTACCGCTGCCGAGAATCTCGCGGGCCGAAGCAACAAGTAGGAGCACGATGCTGTAGCCAAGGGCGTTGCCGAGGCCGTCCAGGAAAGACTCTTTGGGAGGGTTCTGCAGAGCGAAGGCTTCGGCTCTGCCCATCACGATGCAGTTGGTGATGATGAGGCCAACAAACACGCTGAGCTGGCGGCTGATATCGAAGAGAAAGGCCTTCATGATCTGGTCGGCCAGAATCACGAGGCTGGAAATCACAACCATTTCCACAATCATGCGAATACGGTTTGGAATGTGGTTTCGCATGAGGGAGATGATGGTATTGGAGCCGGTGAGCACTGCGGTGAGGGCAACGCACATCACGGCGGCCGTCTCCATTTGAACCGTGACCGCCAGCGCGGAACAGATACCGAGCACCTGAATGGTGATCGGATTGTTGTCCGAGAGCGGATCGATAACGATGCTGCTTACTTTCGCCATGGTAGCCCCTAGGTTTCTCGAATGGTGCGGAAGAATTTGTCGTAGCGCGCCATATCCTCGTTGAGGAACTGGGTGACGCCGTTTCCGGTGATGGTTGCCCCACTGATGCCGTCGACGGCGTGGGTATGATCGTCGGGCGCCGCGCCCTTCCAGACCTTAAAAGAGAGCAGTTCGCCATCTTCCCACAAGCGTTTGCCGACAAAGTTATTCTGGAACCAGGGCCGGTCGATTTCGGCGCCGAGCCCTGGCGTTTCGCCATGGTCGTAGAAGGTGACGCCAAGAATCGTCGCCAGGTCGCGGTCGAGCGCGACGAAGCCGCGAATGGTGGACCAGAGGCCACGCCCGGAAATGGGGAACGCGTAGCGGGTCACTTCGCCGTCTTCGTTCCACAGGAAGAGGGGCAGCTTATTCTTTTGCTCGAGGTCGCTCTCGGAAACATCGGCGACCGCCAGGCCGTCGATGATCTCTCCGGTAGCGGCGTCGAGAACGACTTCGGTGATGAACTGGTTAAACAGTTCCTGCACACGATCGGCGGAGGCAATTTTCCTGCCACGCTCATCTTTGACTTCCTCGCCGAATGCCTGGAGCACGTTGATCTTCCGGTCGAGTATGATGTTATTCTCCTGCCGATTCCGCAGCGAGGAGGCCGCGGCCGAAAGGAGCAGACTGCTGGTGACGCAGACCAGCGTCGCGAATGTGAGGACGCGTTTATCATCCTTTTGCATAGCTGAACTTCCTCAGGTAACTCTCCCGCTTGCGCAGATGGGCCTGCACGACAAAGTGGTCAACGGTCGGGGCCATGACATTCATAAAGAGGATGGCGAGCATGACCCCCTCCGGATAGGCCGGGTTGGCGACGCGAATGAGGACCACGAGGGCGCCGATCAGAATTCCGTAAATCCATTTGCCGACCTTGGTGGCGGCGGCGGAGACGGGGTCGGTGGCCATAAAGACGGACCCGAAGAGGAAGCTGCCCATCATCATGTGGTAGTGGGGCGGGAGCTGGGTGAATCCCTTGAAGTCGGAGGCGGGCAGCATATTCAGACCCCAGGCCATGGCAAAGAGGCCGATGAAGCAGCCTGCCATGATTTGCCACGAGCCGACACCGCTGCCGATGAGAATGACCGCGCCGATGAGGATCGGGAGCAGGGCGGTCTCCGCCAGACTCCCCCCTTCGAGACCGACCATCATGGACCAGAAGGTGTAGCCGTGCTCGCGCAGCGATTCGATAACATTACCCCCTTTGGGCACCATGGCGGCGACGGCGAGCGGGGTCGCCCCCGTCCAGCCCTCGACCGTGTTGCCTGCGTCTTTGACGACCGTCCAGACCTGGTCCCCCGAGATCTGTACGGGGTAAGCGAAAAAGAGGAAGGCGCGCGCGGTGAGCGCCGGGTTCAGGATATTGAAGCCGGTGCCGCCAAAGACTTCTTTCCCGATCACGACGCCGAAAGAGATGCCGACGGCAACCTGCCAGAGGGGAATCGTGGGCGGCAGCGTGAGCGGGAAGAGCATGCCGGTGACGAGAAAGCCTTCGTTAATTTCGTGTTTGCGCACGCTGGCAAAGAGGACTTCCCAGAAGCCGCCGACGGCGTAGGAAACCAGGATAATGGGCAGAACAATTTTCGAGCCCTCAAAGATGTGGCGGAAGAAGCCAGCCCCGGCGACCTGGTTGACGACGTTGAATTGATAACCGGTGTTATAGATCGCGAAGAGGATGCAGGGGATCAACGCGATGACCACGGTGAACATGACCCGTTTGAGATCGACGGAATCGCGGAGATGCGTCGGGCCTTTGGTGGTGGTGGCCGGCGTGAAGAGGAAGGTGTCGTTCGCATCCCACACGGCGTGGAGAGCGTTCAGCTTCCCGCCCGGCTCAAAGAGTGGA
Source organism: Kiritimatiellia bacterium (assembly GCA_007132345.1). Taxonomy (GTDB): domain Bacteria; phylum Verrucomicrobiota; class Kiritimatiellia; order SLOV01; family SLOV01; genus SLOV01. Next base: position 14,644 of record SLOV01000405.1, on the reverse strand, counting down.
CGATAACGGTCCAGGGTCTGGAGCAGGTTCTTCATCAGATTCCTTCTTTCTCAATCATCTCAAGGCCTCTACCAATGATGCCACCAACGTCGGTTTTGGATGGGCAGACGAAGGTGCAGAGGCCGAAATCTTCGGGCAGCGTTTCGAGAATGCCGTGCTTGATGGCCTCATCGGTGTCGTTGGCGAGCACGGCGCGGACAAGGTAATCGACCATGATCTGCATGGGCATGTAGCGGTCGTAGAGGCCGGTGAGGACCATGGCCCGATGCCCCCCGTTTTCGTTCGTGCCAAGGGCCCACTTGCGATGGTTGGAAAGCCAACTGCTAAGAAAGGTGCGCGAGTGGCTGAAGAGATCCTTGCCGGGATCGAGCCAGCCGATGAAGCGACGGGTCCGGTCCTCAGACAGTACGGTGAAACCAGGAGCGCGAAATGGCAGATATCCATCCGCGGGGACAGGCGCGCCAGAAAGGGCGTCGCCGCTGACAACACGCAACTCGCCCTCTTTCAGGGCATGATCGAAAAGGGGACGAAGCGAGCCACCCGCGTGCATACGGAAATGTTTTTGGGCGACATCTTTCACGCCGGGCCCGCCGAGGGCCACAATGCGATGCTCCGGTAGGAGGCCTTCCAGCAGAAACTGGCCAATAACAAGGAGGTCGACGCCATCAATCGTCCAGACCACATCGCCAGGCAGGACCGGGTCGAGGTGGTGAATATGGACACTGGTATTGCCGGCCGGGTGCGGGCCCTGGAAGGTGTGAAGGTCGGCCCCAGGCGCCTGGGTCAGTACCTTGGGCAAATCATCGCGGCCGCCGGGCAAGATCAAACGCACGGGTCCGTCCGTCAGGCGCTTCAAGGCGCACAACCCGGCCTGGAAGGCGGCTTCCTGCCCTTGCACGGCGACTTCGAGCCGGGTGCGGAAAGGTGCGGAAGCCATTCCGTTCACAAAAATGCTTTTCGGCTTACTCTCTGGATCGGCCATTTTGCCGAAGGGGCGCTGGCGAACGAGGGCGAGCAGCCCGCTCTTGAGCAGGAGGTCCAGCAAATCCTGCCGGGCCAGCGCTGAAATCTGGTGCAACTCGTGGGCGGGAAACGCTTCACGCTCGTCGCCGTCGACTTCGATTTCGATACGCTGAATAACGCGGCGCGCTCCATATTCCACGGCCACGACGGTTCCAGACGCAGGTGCGCAGACTTGGAAGGCAGGATTCTTCTTGTCGTGGAAAAGGGGCGCCCCGCGTGCGACACGATCTCCTTCCTTCGCCATCAATCGTGGCTTCACGCCGGCAAATTCGGTGGGGCAAATCGCCACGCGCTCCGCATGCGTCGCATCCGCTATTTCAGGACGCGGCGCGCCGGCCAGCGGGATATCCATTCCTTTGTCGATCTTGAAAGAAGCCATGATTCCAAACCGCCATACCGCCCGGAGCGGGGGGGCCCATCCTCCCCTTATCTTCCTACCGGTTTCGAGGGAGGCAGTACACTACGCAGGACCACCTTACTGTCAATCCACAAAGAGCCTAAATCGGGCGGGCCAAATCGTTTCATAACACATAAAGGGGTCGAACGACTGGCCGACCACCTTACGGCACGAATCGGGAGCGTTCTAGGCGCCAAGCAGGGCCTGAACGTGGGCGTCCAGGGCCGGCTGCATGTCCAGTTCCATGAACCGATCGAAGCTGGCCAGGACGGCAGGCCATGGCGCCAGAAGCGCCGCGGCCTTTTCGGGGGCGCTGCGGATGTAGGAGATGGGATCTTGCGCCAGCGAGGCGGGAGCCGTGGCCGCGGTACTCTTCTGGCGTGCGGCATCTGTTCCAAGCGTCTTGCCGGACACGGCCTCATCTCCCGCGACATCGAGAATGTCGTCCGAGATCTGGTAGGCGGTACCGATGAGGTAGCCGGCCTCTTGCAGGGCGGACTGGAGGGCGGCATCTCGACCAGCGCAGGAGAACCCGATGAAGGCGAAGAGCGCACCGGTTTTGCGGCGCGCAATGCTGAGGCAGGTGCTCCAATCAGTTTCGTGCCCACGCAGCACCAACTCCTGCTCCGACTCGGCTTCACATACTTCGCCAGTCAGTTGAACCAGCCTGTGGGTCAGCCGCCCGTTGTCAACCTGGCAGGTGAGGTCGACCGCCTTGAAGAGAAGGAGGTCGCCCAGCAGGATGGCGCCTGGAATCCCATTCTTGCGCCAGAACGTGGGGGCGGCGCGGCGCAGGAGCCCGCCGTCGATGACATCGTCATGCAGAAGACTGGCGGCATGAATCAATTCGATGGCGGCGGCGGCGTGTGTGAGAATGATGGGGTCGACACCGGCACCGCTGCCCAGATGCCATGCCATGCGGGATCGCAGCATCTTTCCGGAAGCGAGCAGCCCGTTGGCGTCGCGAACCAGACCGCCGATGGGGGTTGCGCCGAGAGAATTCAGCATGCAATCGCGCACGCTGTTCAGAAAACGGACCATATGCAGGTCATCGGAGGCCTCTTCGGCGGACAGTCTCATAGAGGCACTATGCTGGAGAGATTCCCGACGGTCAATGCCATCTGCCTGCGGTGCCGGATCGCCACTTGCGACCTGAGGCACGAACGGGCATGATGCGCCGTTTCCTGCCGGATAGCGGAGTCCGGGGCGCCTCGCGGTGCCCACGCTGCCACGTTCTGAACGGCGCTGTGATCGAGAATCTGGAGTCATCATACTATGCAATCGCTGAAATCGCTGAAAGATTACCGAAAACCGGAAGGCCCCGTGGTCCTGGCCATTATGGATGGAGTGGGCATCGGGACGCACCCGGAAGGCGACATGGTCCAGCGGGCCAGCACGCCCCACCTCGACTGGCTGAAGGCGAATGTGCCCTCCACGCAACTTAAAGCACACGGGACCGCAGTCGGTATGCCTTCCGACGACGACATGGGGAACAGCGAAGTGGGGCATAACGCCATCGGCTGCGGGCGGGTCTACGCCCAGGGTGCGCGCCTCGTCGCCGAGGCGATCGCAAGCCGACGCCTGTTCGAAGGCGAGGTCTGGAAAGAGCTGATCGACGCGTGCCTCCAGAAGCAGAGCACCCTCCATTTCATCGGGCTGCTCTCCGATGGGAACGTGCACACGCACATCGACCACCTCCTTGCCATGCTCCGCGAGGCCAAAGAGGCGGGCGTCAAGCGGGCCAGAGTCCACACCCTGCTGGATGGGCGCGATGTGCCCCCGACCTCCGCTCTGGTCTACGTGGAGCGTCTGGAAAAGGTCCTCGCCGAACTCAACAGCGACGGCGACGTCGATTATGCGATCGCCTCCGGCGGCGGGCGACTCCACATCACCATGGACCGGTACGAAGCCGACTGGCCCATGGTGGAGCGCGGTTGGAACGTGCATGTGCGCGGCATTGGCCCCGAGTTTTCCTCCGCACACGAGGCGATCAAGGCACACCGTGCCGCGCGACCCGGCGTGATTGACCAGGACCTGCCCGCCTTCGTGATTGTGCGCGACGGCAAGCCGGTCGGCCCGATCATGGACGGGGACAGCGTCATTCTCTTCAACTTCCGGGGCGACCGGGCCATGGAGTTGACCCGCGCCTTCACCCAGGAGGACTTCGACAAATTTGACCGCGCCCCCCGCCCCGACGTGCTCTTCGCCGGCATGATGCAATACGACGGCGACCTCGGGATTCCGGAAAAGTTCCTGGTGCAGCCCCCGGCCATTGACCGGACGATGGGCGAGTATCTCGCCGCCACCGGCTTGCACCAGTTCGCGATCAGCGAAACCCAGAAATTTGGGCACGTTACTTACTTTTTCAACGGGAACCGCACAGAGAAGTTCAGCAAGGAACTGGAAGACTATAAGGAAATCCGCTCCGACCTTGTCCCATTCGAGCAGCGGCCCTGGATGAAGGCGGGCGAGATTACCGACGAGGTGATCAAGGCGATCGAGTCGGGCAAGTACCAGTTCATCCGCCTGAACTACCCGAATGGCGACATGGTGGGCCACACCGGCAATCTGCTTGCGGTGGAAATTTCCGTGGAGGCCGTGGACCTCGGTGTCGGCCGGCTGATGGAGGCCATTCGCAAGGCGAAAGGCATCCTTGTCGTCAGCGCCGATCATGGGAACGCCGACGATATGGTCGAGTGGGACAAGAAGGCCGATGCCCCCGCGAAGGATGCCGAGACCGGCGCACTGAAGCTCAAGACGGCACACTCCCTGAACCCCGTGCCCTGCCACATTTTTGACCCGAGCCAGGGCGAGCGCACGATCCGCATCGCTCCCCACGAGGACCTCGGCATCAGCAGCCTGGCCGCAACCTGCATCACCCTGATGGGCTACGAGCCGCCGGAAGGCTACACCCCCAGCATTGTGGATGTGACCGGTTCGTAGGCGGGACCGGGGCAGGCGGCTCACAAAGCGAGCGAATGCCGACGATAGGCGAATCCTCGTTTCGGCCAGCGTACGGGCTGGTCAATCCCCATGTGCAGACACTGGCGGGCGCGGCCCTGCGCCAGGCGCCGCTCCTCTCCTATCGGCGTGAGCGCGTCGAAACCGCGGACGGCGACTTCTTCGACGTGGACTGGGCCGGTGACAAAGACGGCGGGCGGCTGCTTCTGCTGCTGCACGGTCTCGAATCTTCGTCCAACGCCGGCTATATCCGGCGCATGGCCCACGCCGGACTCCGGCGCGGCTGGACGGTTGCCGCCTTGAACTTCCGGGGTTGCAGCGGGGAGCCGAACCGGCTCTATCGCGCCTATCACAGTGGAGCCACGGAAGACGTCCGCCAGTTGATCGACCGCGTTGCGGGCTCGGGCCGCTTTATCGGGGTTTCGGCGGTTGGCTACAGTCTGGGTGGAAACGTCTTGCTCAAGGCCCTCGGCGAAGAGGGGGCGGGCTGCCGACTCACCGCCGCCGCAGCGGTGTCCGTGCCATGCGACCTGGCGAGCAGTGCGGCGGCGATGGCGCACAAGACCCATTCCTTCTATATGCGCCGATTCGTCGTGGCCTTGCGCGCGAAGCTGGCCAGCAAACGCCACCTCTTTCCGCCCGGCATCAGCCTGGAGACGTTCCGGGAGATGCGCACCTTCCGCGACATCGATACGCTGTACACCGCCCCCGCGCACGGCTTCCTCGACGCGGAAGACTATTGGCGCCAGTGCAGCGGATGCGCCTTCCTGCCCGCCATTCGCAGACCCGTTCTGCTTCTGCAAGCCGACGACGACCCCTTCCTCGGGCCGGGCTGTTATCCCTGCGCAGAGGCGGCGGCGAGCCAATGGGTGACCCTCGATATCACGCGCGGCGGCGGGCATGTCGGATTCGTGGCGAGGCAGCGGGGCTGGCTCGAAAATCGGGTGCTTGATTTTCTGGAGGCGGTTCCCGAGCCGGACACCTTGTTGTCGTGCCGATTACCCACTTTCAAGGCCCGTTTCCAATTGTCGCCGCGAGATCCGAAAACAGATTCAACGTAGTGCCATTCGGCGCAGGGCCCAGTCGGCGTGTTCGCGGATGAGCGGGTCCGCATCGCGTGCGGCCCTTTCCAGTGCGGGGACCGCCTCGCTTTTCCCCGAGTTGCCCAGCGCAACGGCCGCGTTTCTGAGCAGGCCGCTGCGTTTGGCCCGCTTGAGGGGCGTGCCACGGAAGCGGCGGCGAAACCCTTCTTCATCCAGCGCGAGCAGGTCTGGAAGGAACGGCGCCATCGTCTCCGGGTCCGCTCGCAGGAACGGGTGCTCGCGCGGCTTGCTATACTGGCGCACCCAGGGGCAGACCGACTGGCATTCGTCGCAGCCATAGACCCAGTTGCCCATCTTTGCACGAAGCGGCTCCGGAATAGCGCCGCGCAGTTCGATGGTGAGATAAGAAATGCAGCGGCGGCTATCGAGGATGTAAGCGGAAGGAAAGGCGTGCGTTGGGCAGATGTCCAGGCACCGACGGCAGCTTCCGCAGGTGCCCGTGCGCGACACGCCGTCGACCGCATCGGCGGGCAGGGTGGCGCCTTTGTCGATGGCACCGGGATCGGGCTCCACCTCGACATCGGTGAGAATGACGCCGAGGAAGAGATAAGAACCGGTGCCTGGCCGGATCAGCAGCGAGTTCTTGCCGATGAACCCAAGCCCGGCCCGCGCGGCCCAGGCGCGCTCCAGCACGGGGCCGGTATCGACATAGTAGCGCGCCTGCGCGGCGGTGCCTGCCTCCTCGCGGATGAAGGCAGCGAGAGCCTTCAGGCCGGGTTCGAGCTGTGTATGATAATCGGGGCCCCAGGCATAACGGGCAACCCGCCCGCGCAGCGGATCGTTCCAGAGGTCGGCGGGCGGGTCGGCAACAAAGTAGGAAAAGCCGACCACAATCAGGGAGCGCGCGCCGGGCACAACAAGGCGGGGATCGCAGCGCCGCTCCGGTTCGCGCCCCAGCCACGCCATCTCTCCATTGAGGCCGGCGTCGATCCAGGCGTGGAAGGCATCGGCATGCGGGGCGCGGCCGGCGGCGGCAAAACCGATGGCATCGAACCCCAGCTCCAGCGCCCGGTCGCGTATACGTTCTTTCAGCGTGCTCATGCCCAGCGCCACACCCTACCCGATGCGCCGGAGAATGCGGACAACATTCACGGCCGCCCGCGACAAATCGGATGACGACGCCGGGCGGCTCGTGTTACGCTGTCATTCGAAGGAGGAGAGTCACCATGGTTCAACATAGTTTCACTCAAGTCACCCGCACATCCTGGTTTGGCCGAATGGGCCGATCGTTCAAGGGGATCCTTGTCGGCATCATTCTCTTTGCCATTTCGTTCCCCGTTCTCTGGATCAACGAGGGTCGCGCGGTGCGGCGGACCCGCGATCTGCGGGAAGGCGAAGGACAGGTGGTCTCGATCGACGCCAACGACACCGCGGCCGAGTTCGATCGCAAGCTGGTGCATCTTTCGGGCCGGGCCGACACCGACGAGCTGCTCCAGGACCGCGACTTCCCTGTCTCCGCCGTAGCGCTCCGCCTTGAGCGGCAGGTGGAGATGTACCAGTGGGAGGAGCGCGAAAGGCGCGAAACCCGCAGGCGTGTGGGCGGCGGCGAAGAGACGGTGACGACCTATTCGTATAGCAAGACCTGGAGCCCGCGTGTCATTCGTTCCAGCCAGTTCCGGCAGCCCGGCGGCCACGAAAACCCGACGCGCATGGAATACGAAGCGGACGAGGTGCTCGCAGCGAACGTCGAGCTGGGCGCCTATCGCCTTGCGCCCGCCCAGGTGCGGCGCATCTCGGTATACGAGTCTCTGCGCGTGGATGACGATGTCATCAACCAGCTTCCTGAACGGTTACGGGATCGGGCACACGTCACCACCGACGGTCTCTACATTGGGGCCAACCCTTCCGACCCGCAAGTCGGGGATCTGCGCATTTCCTTCCGCTTCGTGCCGCCCACCGACGTGAGCATCGTTTCCCGCCGGGTCGGCAATACCTTTGAGCCGTTCAGCGCCAGATACGGCACCATCGACCTGCTGCAAACGGGGATCGTCAGTGCGGAACGGATGCTCGAGGCGGCGCATCAGGCGAATACGGCACTGACCTGGATCCTGCGATTCGTCGGCCTATTCCTGATGATGATGGGCCTGCGCCTGGTGCTGGAGCCGCTGGCGGTGATTGCGGACGTGATCCCGCTCTTAGGCAACATCCTGCGCATGGGCTCGGGGATTTTCAGCTTTGTGATTGCCCTCGCCCTCTCGCTCGTCACGGTTGCGATCGCCTGGATTGCGTACCGGCCCCTGGTGGGTGGCTCGCTGCTCGCGCTGGCCGTGGCCTGTGTCGTCGTGGTTGGGCAGCGCGGCAAGAAAGAGGCGGCCGCGCTGGAACCTGTATCGCCGGGGGCGCCGCCCCCAACTCCCCCGCCGCCTCCCCCGCCGTAGTCCGTACCGCATCTGCAAGGAATAGCGGCCAGGCCTGCTGCTGGCATGGCATCTGCTCTCTCTGTGCACCGAGGAAGCCGCGTGGTGTCGGCTTCAACGGCGGAGGAGTGCATATCCATGGCGGCAGCCATTGAAACTATCGGACTGACCATGACGTACCGGCACCGCGGCCAGTTTGTCGAGGTGCTTAAGGGGATCGACCTGCGGGTGGAAGAAGGGACCGCCTGCGCCTTTCTCGGGCCGAACGGCTCCGGCAAGACCACCGTCATGCATATTCTGCTCGGCTTCTTGAAGCAGACCGGCGGCGAGGCGTGGGTGCTGGGCACGAACGTCAAGCAGGCGATCGAACGACAACGCATCGGCTACCTGCCCGAGCGCCCCCAGAGTTATCCCTTTCTCACCGGCAACGAGTTGCTCGACATGGCCGGGCGCATCTTCGGGCTGCGCGGGCGCAAACTGAAGGAGCGACGCCAGGACCTGGTGGAAATGGTGGGGCTCAACGATGCGGCGCGCCGCCGCATCGGCACCTATTCCCGCGGCATGCTGCAGCGCATCGGCATGGCCCAGGCCCTTATTAACGATCCGGACCTGGTCATTCTCGACGAGCCTACGGGCGGATTGGACCCCGTCGCACGGCTGGATGTGCGCTGTATCATCGAAACCCTGCGCGGCTTGAAGAAGACCATCTTCTTCTCCTCCCACGAATTGTCGGAAGCGGAGCTGGTCTGTGACCATCTCGTGATTCTCGCCAATGGCCGGGTCGTTGCGCAGGGCGCGGCGGAGGAACTGGTCGGAGACGGCGAGCGACTGGAGCCCTATTTCCTCAAAGCGATCGGCGCGCGGAGGGCCGCCTGACGATGACCAAGCAGATCACGATCGCTTCCGTTGTCTGGCTGGAGCTGTGGCGTCGCAAGGATCTCTATGTCGTCATGATCCTGATGATTTCTTTGCTGGGCTATCTGCTCTCGCTGAACATCTTCGGCATGAGCTCCTCGCACCGGTACATTATGGAAATGGGGCTGCTGCTCTCGTGGCTGATGTCCTGGGTGCTGACGGTTAACCTCTCCTCGCGCCAGCTCCCCGAGGAAGAACAGCGAGGCACCATCTACCCGCTCCTCGCCAAACCGATCACGCGCGGCGAGCTGATTGTCGGCAAGTGGCTCGGTTGCTGGGTGGCGGGCAGCACCGCCACTCTGCTCTTCTATCTGCTTACGTCGGCCGTCGTCATGATGCGGGGCGGAACCCTGCACCTCATCACCCTGGGCCAGGGGCTGCTGCTGCATTGCAGTCTGCTTGGGATCGCCGCGGCCCTCGCCATGACCCTCTCCACCCGACTCAATCAGGATGCCGCGGCAACGCTGACCTACATCCTCTCCGTCGTCTTCTTCGTCTTCATTCCCGACATCCCCGAAATCCTCGTGCGGGAGAACACGGCCTCGCCCGGCCTCCTCTCCGCGGCCTACTACGCATTGCCGCATTTCGAAGTCTTCGATATGCGCAGGCGGGTCGTGCACGAGTGGGGTCCCGCACCCGCGGGCGCCGTGGGGCTTTCCATTGTCTACGCCCTGGCCTGGTCGCTTCTGCTCCTGAAGTTCAGTTGGCTGGCTTACCAGAATAAGACGTTCCGCCGGGAACTCACGGTGTGAACTACTCCGAAACAGACCGGCGCGCGGGGCATCTGCTTGTCTTTCTCTCGCTCTGGCTCCTGGCCATGCTGCTGGGTGCATTGCTCGCCCCGGATATCCGGCATGTCCATTATCGGGCCGGACCCCGAGCCCGCGGGGAAACGCTGCTACACCGCATCTTCGGAAGCACGCGCGCCGCCATCAGCCACGCCATGGTGCTGGAGGCCGACCGCTACTTCCATCGCGGTGTGCCCCATGCACGCGGAGACATTCCGCCGACCTTCTTCTCCGTCTGGGCGGAGGACATTTCCCCCGCCTCGCCCGGAGAACTGCGAGAGGGAGAGATCGAAGAGGTCATGCCCTGGCTCCGTTTCGCGACCCTCTCGGACCCCACGAATGTAGAGGCCTACCTCACAACCGCCTTCTGGATCAGCCGCGAAAACCAACCGGCGCGCGTTCTTCACGTGCTCGAAGAAGCGGAGATGCATAATCCCCACGACTACCGGATCTTTATGGCCCGGGGCTTTCACCTTTTCGAGTCGCTAATGGTTGAGTCCGCTTTGAAAAACTACAAACGGGCGTTGAACCTCTGGCCGAGCCACCTGCCCGAGAGCGATACGCAGGCGCGGCTGGATCATGCCGAGATCCTCAGTTACACCGGCGCGCTCCTGGAGATTCTCGGCGATTTCCAGAAAGCCATCGCGGCCTACGAAGAGGCGGCCCGGTTCGTGCCGGAGCGCACTTGGATGCAACAGCGCATCAAGAGCTTGCGGGCCGGAGAGTTCGACGAGGCCGCGGCCTTCTGGGCGCGTTTTCTCACCGACCTCGGTTCCCGCGGCGACATCGCCGGGCTCGATGCCCTCGTTCCGCACGCCCATACGCATGAAGCGGCGCACCCGCCGGGCTACTGCGCCACCTGCCGGACCGTTCACTGAGGTTCGTCAGTGCGCGGCTTCGGTCGCGATCTGCGCCAGGCGCTCGCCCATCCGCGCGCCGGCATTGCGCAGGGCCAGGGTGAGGCCGTCCATGATTGCCTCGTGATAGGCCTGCCCCTTGTCGGAAAGGGCGAAGGCCAGATAGGCCTCCAGGTCTTCGCTGCCAATGTCGCGATAGGTGAAGAGGAAGGTGGAAAGAATCTGCTCTTCCATGATGCCTTCGAGCAAGGAGCGGCTCCCGCGGAGCTGCGCCTCCAACTGGTCTACGGCCGCCCGGTTGCGCGGGTCCATGCCCAGTAGCGTGGCGCGCTGCACTTCGAATCCGAAATCGAGCTGGTGTTTGGGGGCCTTCACCGCGTGGAGTAGGCGGGATAGCAAGTCGCGACGCGACCCTTCGGCAATGTCGATGTCCGCCTCGGCCATGGCGCGCTGGCCGGCGGGCGTGCTGGCTTCCTCCTCGGCGCGGGTGATGCGCTGGCCGGCGGGAGAGGTCAGCCAGTCCAGTGCGGCCTGGGCGGGTTCCTCGCCGAGCGCGCCCTGGAGATGGGTCCGCACGTCCTCCGTTAAGCGCTCCGCCGAAAAGGCCCAGTTGACGGCCAGCGTCATCGAGGCGCGCGCCTCCGGGGCGACATCGCCCCACGCCGTTTCGCCGTGGACCAGAGAGGACTGAATCAGCGGCGCAATCTGTTGCACTTGAAACGCAAGGCCCGAAGCTTCCACCAGTGAATCGAGCCAGGCGGGCGTCTCCGCCGGGGCTTCAGCGAGAGAGGCCGTTACGCCCACCAGCCATGGCACCAGCAACAGAAGGGGGAGACGCTTATTCATCGGTAACGGTTCAGCCGGTCGAGTGGCTCTTGATGCTCCGGCCCGAGATCGACGACCCAAAGGTGGCGGGAGTATTCGGCTCCCGCCCAAAGCTTCGCATCGCTTCAGAAGAAGAAACGAAGGCCGACTTCAACGTTCCAGTCGGTGTCCTTCACACGCCGGCGAGCCGGGTAGAGCTTGGCCGTGGCCAATTCGAAGTTCAGCGCGCTGGAGAGCGCCACCTGTTCGGTGAGGAAATACTTCCCGCCGCCGCTGAGCGTGAGAGAAAGGCCGGTGTTGTCCTCACCGCCCGCGCCGGTGGCCACGTCGATGCCGGCGATGTTCAGGCCCGCGCCGACGAAAGGCACCCACGGCGTTCCGGTGTCGAAGTTGTATTCGGCGAACCCGCCGATCTTCCAGGCGGTGTAGACGTCATTGTCGAAGACGCTGACACGGGGCCCGACCTGGAGGTAGTCCATCACAAAGATACCGTACTGGCCGGAGAGGCGGAATTCGGTCTTGTTGGGCGTATCGAAATCGATGAACCCGGAAATACCCAGCTCCTGCGCACCTTCCAGAATCGGTTGGGCGTGCGCATGGAAAGCGGTGGCGGTGACTCCGATCGATAGGGCGAGTGCGACAATCCAATTCTTCATGGAGATATTCCTTTGTGCCGATGATGCGAATGACGAATCGCCGGGCACCGGGACACGCAGGCGCCGACGAATTAAGGAGCAACCTGCGCAAATTGGCATATGAAGTCAACTGCAAAGCGGATAAGGTGGAGGCGTAACAGGAAGCCTATAGCGCATGCACAGCCTCGAACCCTTTCAGCGCCCGCCATGGATCGTCGCGCATCGCGGCGTATCGGCGCGTTTCCCGGAAAACACGCTCGCTGCGTTCGATGCCGCCGTGGACGCTGGCGCCGATGCCCTTGAACTGGACCTGCAATTCAGCTTGGACGGCGAATGGCTGGTCTGCCACGACCGGACCCTGACGCGCTATGGCTATGCCGGACGGACAGTGCCGACCATGGAGGCCGACAGCCTGCGGGCGCTCGATATGGGACGCTGGTTCGACCCGGTCTTCTCGGGAGAGCGCATGCCGAAGTTGGACCAGGTTCTGGAGCGCTACGGTCGGGTGTTGCCGCTTTGCCTCGAAATCAAGGTGCGGGACGACACCGAAGAGCGAAAGGAAGCGATGCTGGCCGCACTGCTTGAGGATGTGGCGACCCAGCCTGCGAGCCAGGGGCTCTATGTTCTGTCCTTCGACGTGGATTGGCTCGAACGGCTCCATGTTGCCGCGCCTTCGCTCCCGTTGATCTGGAATCTGCGGGTCACGGACCGTATCTCGGAGTCCGACCTGGCGACGCGGCAATGGCTCTGGGGCATCGACCTGCCGATTGCGCCGCTCGCGCCGGAACAGGTGCAGATGGGGCATGACCTGGGCCGGGTTGTCTGGTGCTACACCTGCAACGATCCGGCCGACGTTCGTCGCGCGGCCGCGTGCGGGGTCGATGCGATTGTCACCGACGATCCGGAAGCGACGCGCGCCATTCTGCTGGAGGGCAAATAGCGAATGCAGCGCCTTCCCGCCCGACTGGATGATGGCCCGTTCGATGTGCTGGTGATCGGCGGCGGCATCTATGGGAGCTGGGTCGCCTGCCGGGCCGCGCGGGCCGGCCTGCGAACCGCGCTCATCGAACGTGGGGACTGGGGGGAGGGCACCTCTTCAGCCTCGTCGAAGCTCTTGCATGGCGGGCTGCGCTATCTGGAGTATTTCGATCTGGGCCTCGTTCGAAAATCGCTGCACGAACGAAAGGCGCTCCACGAGCGTATGCCGCATCATGTGCGTCCCTTGCGCTTTCTGCTGCCCGTTTATCGCGGCGCGCGCGTGGGCCGCTTCAAGTTCAAACTGGGGTTATGGCTCTATGACCAGCTCGCAGGCGCGCAGCAACCGGTGGGGCCGCATCGCGGTCTCTCGGCCGAAGCGCTTTGCCGGGAGGAGCCCGCACTACGCGCCGACGGCCTCACTGGCGGGTTCGACTATGGCGATTGCTGGACGGACGACGCTCGTATGATCCTCGAAATTGTCGAGACGGCCCAGTCCGCCGGGGCGGTGGCGGTCAATTACATGCAGGCCGTTTCCCTGCTGCATGCCGACGGGCGCGTGGTCGGCGCGGTGGCCCAAGACCTCGAAGACGGCGCCCGCCGCGAGATTCGTGCAACGGTCACAGTGAATGCGGCCGGCGCCTGGGCGGAAAGAATCGAAGGCGTCTCCCTCGCGACGCCCCTCGCCCGATATACGAAGGGCGTTCATCTCGTCATGCCCCCGCTCCAGGGCGGCAAAGCGCTCCTGCTCACCGCGCCGCAAGATGGGCGCGTCTTCTTCCTGATCCCCTGGTATGGCCGAACGCTGCTGGGCACAACGGACACGGACTTCGAGGCCGATCCGGCTTTGGCGCAGGTCGAAGAGGCGGATGTGGCCTATCTGCTCGAAGCCGCCGCCGCTTATCTGCGGCCGGCCTGGACGCGCGACGACATCGTTGGGGCCTACTGCGGCTTGCGCACCCTCAGACGGGAGGAAGGCAAGCGCGCCTCGGAAGTGACACGCGAGTGGAGCCTGGAGCGCCCAAAGCCGGGACTCTGGATGCCGGTCGGCGGCAAGTACACTTCCGCGCGCGTGGAGGCGGGTGAGATTGTCAGGGCGATCCTGAAGGAAGAAGCGGGACGCGACCCGGCAGCCTCTGCCGACGATGCAGAGCCGATGTCATGGTTCCCCGACGCGCCTTACGACACGTGGCGGGCCGGGCGCATTGAACAGGGGCGCGCCGCCGGGCTCGACGACGAAACGGCACATGTGGCCGTGGAGCGGCATGGATGCCGGTTCGATGGCCTTCTGCAAAGATTGCATCAGGCCCCATCCCTGGCCCAGCGCCTCGTGCCCGAGGCTCCATTCTGCCGGGCGGAAGTGGTCGTGGCCGTGGAAGAGGAGATGGCTCGCACCCTCACGGACATCTTGCGGCGCAGGATCCCTTTGCTGATCCTCACCCGATTACAACGCGCAGAAGTTGAAGATGCAGCGACCCTCGCCGCCCCGCTGCTTGGCTGGGATGCCGCGCGCCGTGCCGCTGAGGTCGACGCCGTGCTCGAAGCTAAGCGACGCCAATTCACGCCCCCAGTCCGGGTTTGACGGACGTACGGCCAGCCGCTAGCATACCCCAGTTTTCAGCATGCATTATGCGGGGCAACATCCCCGGCACCTGGAGTTGAAAGGAGATCGACCCAATGAAAAAGTGCGCTCTGCCTCTGACCTGCCTCTGCCTCCTCCTGCTTTGTGCCTGCGGCACCGTGACACCGGGAATGAGCGGCATGGTCTCGGAGGAAGACCATGCGCTGGCAGGCGAGGTGCACCGCCG
>SLOV01000132.1 GCA_007132345.1 Kiritimatiellia bacterium | reverse complement strand
TTGGTGCCCGGGGCGGGACTCGAACCCGCACTTCCTTGCGGAAAACGGATTTTAAGTCCGTTGCGTCTGCCATTTCGCCACCCGGGCGCGCAGTGAGAGGTATACACGGCCGACGCGAAGATGCCTAGGTGCGGATTTTTCCGCCTACGGCGCATGCTCGGCGCATGCGCCTACGGCGGACCCGCCGTCGCCGCGGAGCGGCATAGGCGGGAAGTCCGTTGCGTCTGCCATTTCGCCACCCGGGCGCGCAGGGAAAGGCGCTAAGGCAGGGATAACGCAGACCCGTTCAGGCAGGCTGCGATGCAGCTTCGATTAGCGTGATGGCGCCCATTCACGGTGAACAATCCTTTCATGTCATGCCGACCGAAGGCCTGCCCTGAGCGCAGCCGAATGGGTGGAGGCATCTCAAGTTGTGGGTAGGGAAGGAGATCCCTCCACTCCGGTCGGGATGACAGGCTTACTGGCGTGCTGCTGGCGTAGGGCGGGATCACATCCCGTCCCCCCGGCCCGCCCGCCGTAGCCTTTGGCGAAGGTGGGAGCCCAGCGGCCGGCCGGGTTTTGGCTCTGACCCCAACGGGGTTAAAGAGCATAGCCCGGTGCGACCTGTCCTCAGGAAGCCCCCGGCGAAGTAGGAAGCGCCGGGATCAAGGTTTCGAAAGAAGAGCAGGTCGAGCCTGTAGGGGTCGCAGAACTCGAGCTTCATCTCTTTGTCGCCCCTCTTTGTCCAAGCCCTTTGTCGGATATCGGCAGCGAACCCCGACAAAGAGGGGCGACAAGGAAGGGCGACAAAGGACGAGGTTTGCGGCAGCAATTCTCGGTATGGCCTGGAACGGGTTGTTCGGGCCTGCTGAAGCAGGTACGACGAACGGATTTTCGCCGGGTCTTCGCCCGTTTGTAGTCGCGCCTTCAGGCGGCAAGGGCCATAATGATCGCAATCGCCCCAGCAGCGGTCTGCGCCCCGGTCCATCTCCTTGCTGGATGCCGGCTTGTGCCCGATGCCGGTTTCCAATACCTTGCGGGCTTTCAGATAGGGAAGGATGGAGGAACAGGCGATGGCGGTACATGAAGTTGGAGTCGGGTTGATCGGGTTCGGGACCGTGGGCACCGGCATGATCCGCGGTTTGCAGCGAAACGGCGATTTGATCGAACGTCGCACCGATATCCGGCTGGTCCTGCGCCGTATCGCGGATCTGGACATCACGACGCCGCGCCCGGTGCAGGTCGATCCGCAGATCCTTTCGACCGACGCGGAGGCCCTGATCGAGGACCCTGCCGTGCAGATCGTCGTGGAACTGATCGGGGGCACGACCGTGGCCCGGGACCTGACCCTGAAGGCGCTCCGCATGGGAAAGCCCGTGGTGACGGCCAACAAAGCGTTGCTCGCGAAGCACGGCGGTGAACTCTATCGGGTCGCCGAGGAGAACGAGGCGGACCTCTATTACGAAGCCAGCGTCGCAGGGGGCATTCCTATCATTCGTTCGTTGCGGGAAGGATTGGTGGCGAATCATATCGATTCCATCTATGGCATCCTGAATGGCACCTGCAATTACATCCTCACGCGCATGGAAGAAGAGGGACTGGCCTTCGACGATGTCCTGGCGCAGGCGCAGGCCATGGGCTTTGCGGAGGCGGAACCTAGCCTCGATATCGACGGACACGACACGGCGCATAAGACGGCCATCCTGGCGAGTCTCGCGTATGGGCTGCCGGTTAGCCTGGAGCAGATCCGGGTCCGTGGCATTCGCGGCATCGACGCCGACGACCTGCGCTATGCGCGGGAGCTGGGTTTCCGGATTAAGCTGCTGGGCATCGTCATGCATGACGCCGAGGCCGGCGATGTGACGCCGATGGTGCAGCCGACCCTGATCCCGCTCGGGCATCCGCTGGCGGCCGTGGGCGGAGTCTATAATGCCGTGCTGGTGCGGGGCGACGTGGTGGGCGATACGATGTATTCTGGCCGCGGCGCCGGCGCCGATGCCACCGGCAGCGCCGTTCTGGGCGATTTGGTCGATGTGGCGCGCAACCTCGTCTCGGAATCCGAGTTGCGGATCCCGGCTTTTGTGGAGCATGCGCATTATGGAGAGGTTCGGTCACCGGACGGATTGCCTGCGTCGTACTATTTGCGCGTCTCGCTGCTGGATCAGCCGGGGTCGCTGGCGCGTATCGCTACCATTCTGGGAGAGCGAAACGTCAGCATTGCCGCCATGCTCCAGAAGACCGAGCCGCGCATCGAAAACCATTTGCCTGTGGTGCTGATCGTCGAGGCGCGGCGCGAAAAGGATTTGAGGGAAGCACTCGACGCGCTGAACGGACTGGATGTGGTGGGTGGTTCCATTGTGCAATATCGAATCGAGCGCTTTCCCGAGTAGGAACCGGGAAGCCAGTCGGCGGCCTGACCCATGAAAAGGGTACTCGTTTATTTGCAAGGCATGGCATGGCGCAATGCGCCCGGCTCGGAAGATCGCTCTGTGTTAATGTCCTGCCGCACGCCCACCCTGCGGGCCTTGGCCCGGAAAGGACGATCGGGTTCCTTTCAGTTGGACGACGCAGAGGCATTACGGCAGACCGGCCTGCTCCCCGCGGCGCTCCACGGTGTGCCGGCCGACACGCTGCGCGAGGTGGGGCGGGGCGGCCTGGAGGCGGCTGGGATATCGGCGCTGCCGGAGGATCGTTTCTGGTATCGCGCCGATTTCGTTGCCATGGATGACGAGACCCTTCGCGATCCCGCGGTCCCCGGCCTAACGGCACCGGAAACACGATCGCTCGCGGCGGCATTGGAGGAGGTCTGGCGCAAACACGAAATCGTCGCGCTCGTGATGGGGCCAGGCCATCTTTTGCTCGGTGTCCCGCCGGGCAAGGCGCCGTTGTCTGTTGGCTGCCCCTCCTGGTGCCGCATGGAGGAGGAACCCATGCCGCCCCTGCTGGGGATGGCGGGCGGGGCAACACTCACCGCCCTGGAAGAGGAGATTCGGGATCGGCTGCTCGATCATGAAGTCAATCAAGTGCGCGTGGACCTCAAGGAGAGCCCGGCGAACGCATTATGCCTGTGGGGCGGCAGTCGGTGTCCGGATCCGCTGCCGACACAGATACCGGCCGGTTCTTCCGGCGCGGTATGGGCGCCCGGCGCCTGGGGCCGTGGCCTTGCGGGATGGCTCGGGTTGACGCCCGTCGACGGTGGATCGCTGGCCGCGGCGCCGGGGCATGCGCCTGTATTTCCAACCGCGCGCATGGTGGAGTCGCTTCGCGAAAACGATGCCCTCCTGATTCCGGTAGAGGCGCCCGAACTCGCAGGCGTGGGGCGTGGGCTTGCGCATATCGCGGCCTATCTGGAGCGTTGCGACCGTGCCGTGCTGGCGCCGCTTGCCGAACTGCTGGAGGCGCATCGACCCTGGCGCCTGTTGCTCCTGGCCGATGCCGCGCCCTTCGCGACGGGAGAAAGCGAGGCGCTGCGCACGGTCCTGGCATGCATGGCGGGCGAGTCTATCGTGCCGGATGCCGCCGATGCGTGGAACGAAGAGACTTGCATGGAAGGGGGCCTGGGAAGTATCACCACCGATTCTTTGCGGAACACCTTCTGGGGCGTGTAGAGATGGCTTTGATTGTGCAGAAATTCGGCGGATCGTCCGTGGCGGACGTTGCATGCATGCAGCGCGTGGCGTGCCGCATTCGCGATGCCAAGCAGGCGGGCAACCAACTGGTGGTGGTGGTGAGCGCCATGGGCGACACGACCGACGACCTGATTGCGCTGGCGAAGCAGATCAACCCCAGGCCCGCCGACCGCGAGATGGACATGCTGATGTCGACCGGCGAGGTGATATCTTCCTCCATTCTCACGATGGCCCTCCATGCGCTGGGTGAGGAGGCGGTCTCTCTGACCGGCCCGCAGGCCGGCATCTATACCGACGAGATTCATACCAAGGCCAAAATCCGGGATATCCGCCCCGATTTGATTCGCCACCACCTGGACCGGGGTTGCGTGGTGATCGTCGCCGGTTTTCAAGGTCTGACCCCCGCGGGCGAGATTGCGACGCTGGGCCGTGGCGGATCGGATACGACGGCGGTGGCCCTGGCCGCGGCCATTCAGGCGGACCGCTGCCAAATCTTCACGGATGTCGACGGCGTCTACACCACGGACCCGCGCATGGTGAAAGAGGCCCGGAAGCTCGATGTGATCGCGTATGACGAAATGCTGGAGCTGGCGAGCCTGGGTGCGAAGGTGCTGCAATCCCGCTCGGTCGAGTTTGCCAAGAAATACAATGTGGAGTTGGAGGTGCTCTCCAGCTTCACGGGAAATCCCGGCACGGTCGTGACGGGGGAGGTGAAGGAAATGGAAGATATCTTCGTGCGCGGCGTGGCCGCGGACATCAATCAGGCCAAAGTGACCTTGCAGGCCGTACCGGACCAGCCGGGCATCGCCGCGCGCATTTTCAAGCAGCTCGCCGCGGAGGCGATCAACGTCGATATGATCGTGCAGAACGTGAGCGAGCAGGGCAGCACGGACCTTTCCTTCACCGTCCCGGAAGATGACCTGGTGCGGGTGCGGGGCTGTGTGGACAAGCTTTGCATCGATGTGGGGGCGCGCGGTGCGACGTACGACGATAAGATTGCCAAGGTCAGCATTGTCGGCGTTGGCATGCGCAGCCATTCCGGCATCGCGTTTAAGATGTTTGACGCCCTTGCCCAGAACGATATCAATATCGAGATGATCTCCACATCGGAAATCAAGATCTCGGTGGTGATCGAACGGAGCCGCGCCCTTGATGCGGTGCGCATCCTGCACGAATCCTTCGAGTTGCAGGGCGCGCCCGCCTGAACGGCTGGCCGCCGGGGTGCACCGAACGGGTGCGACGCGAGATGAGCAAAATTGCCATATACGATACGACCCTCCGGGATGGAGCCCAGGGGGAAGGGATTTCTTTCTCTAACGCGGGGAAGTTGCGCGTGGCCAAAGTCCTCGACGAATTCGGCGTGGACTACATTGAAGGGGGCTACGCGGCATCCAACCCGAAGGATATGGCCTTCTTCCGCGACGTGAAGAAAGAGGGGCTGAAGCATGCAACTGTCGCCGCCTTCGGAAGCACGCGCCGCGCCAACGTTTCCGTAGCGGAAGACGCCGGCACGACGGCGCTGCTGGATGCGGAAACGGCTGCCTGCACGATCTTCGGCAAGAGCTGGCGCCTGCATGTTACTGAGGTTCTGCGCACCACCGAAGACGAAAACCGGGCCATGATTCGCGACACGGTCCGCCATCTCAAGGCAAATGGCCGCGAAGCCATCTACGACGCCGAGCACTTCTTCGATGGCTACAAGGACAGTCCAGCGCACGCGCTCTCCACGCTGCGCGCGGCCGCGGAGGGCGGCGCCGACATTCTCGTGCTTTGCGATACAAACGGCGGCACGCTTCCGCACGAAATCGGTGAGATTGTTGCGACGGTTCGCGAGCAAATGCCCTTACCCATCGGCATTCATGCCCATAACGACTCCGAATGCGGTGTGGCCAACTCTCTCTCGGCCGTGCGCGCGGGCGCGGTTCATGTGC
>SLOV01000075.1 GCA_007132345.1 Kiritimatiellia bacterium | reverse complement strand
GTGCGAAGCTGGCGGTTCAGATCGCGCCGCTCCCGTTCGCTGGTGGCGAAGGCATGGGAGAGGTCGGAGATGTCGAGGAGCGGCGCGACTTCGTCAATAAAGCTGGGGCGGTTGGCGGTGAAATACTCCGTGAGCAGCATCCGCATCATATCGGAGAACTGTTCGTAGCTCCACGGGTGGGCGAGGCTTCCATTCAGCGCGCCGGCCTGCAAGGCACGATGCATGGCATCGAGCGGCGCGCCCCCGCAGACGAGCACTTTGCGGGCGCCCCGCAAATGGGGCAGCCGATGCAAGGCGGCCAGGAGATCCGCGCCGTCGGCATCGGACAGGGTCTGGCCCACGAAGACCAGCGGCACGACGGCCTCCTGTTCGCCAACCTCCTCCGCGCGTGTCATGGCCGTAGCGCGATCCCGTGCGCTGACGGTCTGCAGGCGGGTTTCGCTGTAACGCCCGATATCGCGGCGGAGGGAGTCCAGAACTTCGGGATCGCTGTCGATACAGAGGACAACGATCGGTGGCCGTTGTTGAGCGGCCGGGTTCGTCATGAAGGCAGGATTCCCATCACTTTCCAAAGCAGCGGCGCCACCCAGACGAAGAGGATGAGGCCAACGAGTCCGATCAGAATCCCCGCAAGAGCCATATCTTTCGTCTTCACGGTGCCGGTACTGTAGGCGATGGCGTTGGGCGGGGTGCTGATCGGCAGGGCCATGGCGAGGGAGGCACCGATGGCGATGAAGAAGCTGACCTCGAGCGCGCCCAGATGCACCGCCCCGGACATCGCCAGGCTCATGCCGATGGGGATGATCAGGTTGGCGGTAGCGCTATTCGAAATCACCGTGCTGAGCGCAAGCGCGACGAGGCAGAAGACGGTGGTGAGGAGGATCGGCGTAATCTCTTCCCACTGCACCAGGCTGAGGAACCAGCCATCCAGGCCGGATGCCGTAATGCCAACGCCGAGCGCGATGCCGCCGGCAACCAGCCAGAGGACATGCCACTGTATGGCCTGCAGATCCTTGGTGGTAAACACCCCCGTCGAGAGCAACATCACCACGGGGA
The DNA here is from genome assembly GCA_007132345.1 of Kiritimatiellia bacterium. Taxonomy (GTDB): domain Bacteria; phylum Verrucomicrobiota; class Kiritimatiellia; order SLOV01; family SLOV01; genus SLOV01. The sequence continues at coordinate 4,506 of SLOV01000075.1, read as the reverse complement.
AGAAGCCGACAATGCTGGAACTGACCCCGTGCAAGGGTTCCGTGAGCCAGAGCAGAATGGTGATCGCTGCGGTGAAGTAGAAGATGACGGCAGGCCGCGAAGTGTCGAAGGTGCTATCGATGCGGAGTTCCATCTCTTCCACGGCACAGGGAAAGAGGCGGCACAACAACTGCCAGGCGAAGAGAAGGATCACAATAACGAGCGGCACGGCCATCGCCATCCATTGCAGAAAGCTGATGGGGATGCCGGCGGCGTTGAGGGCTCCCAGGGCAATGGCGTTGGGCGGGGTGCCGACAGGGGTGCCGATGCCACCCACGTTGGCCGCAAACGGGATCGCCAGCGCCATGCCGGTCTTCATGCGGTCGCCTTCCGGCAAGGTGAGCAGCACCGGAATCACCACGGCCATCATCGTGGCCGTCGTGGCCGTGTTGCTCATGAACATGGAGAGCAGAGCGGTGATCAGCATCATGCCGAGCATGATGTTGCGCGGCTTCCGTCCGAAGGGGCGCAGCATGACGCGCGCGAGATTGCGGTCGAGCCGATACTTCGCCGAGCCGTCGGCCAGGAAGAAGCCGCCCAGGAAGAGCATGATGACCGGGTTCGCCAGTGCGGCATAGAAGGCCCCGAAGCCGGGCGCGCTTCGGCCTTCGGGAAAGGCCCCTTCCGGGAAAGGAAGCATGGTCTGCTGACTCAGCAGCAAAATCTGCAGAAAGATGATGAGTGCCGCTGTGGCGTGCAGGGGGATTGCTTCTGTCACCCACAGGACCACCGCCACCATAAAGATACTGAAGGCGCGATGGCCGGCAGGGGAGAGGCCCTGAAACTCGAACACATAAGGGAGCAGGAAGACAACAAGACTCAAGCCCAGTCCAATGACCTGTGGCCAGGTCCAACTCCTCTGTTTGCCCGTCGGCGTTTTCCCATCCGCTGCCATCGTTGCCTCTTTCCCTTGATTCTTCGGTTTTGTCATCGCCGCGAGCCAGGTCCGGCTCGGACGCGGAACCGGGACATGTACGCTAAAGCCGTAGCCGGCGTAAAGCGAATGCGAGGCAAATTTGCTGTTAGATTCGAGTTCCTGCGCAATGGACGCTTTCCTTTGCGGGCGCCGTTGCATTATGATCGAAACGAATCAGGAGGCTTGCATGCGACGTCAATTCAAGGTCGGCGACATGGTGATCTACCGGAAACCCAAGGTTTCCACGCACCCTACGCTGAATGCCGTGGAGGTACATCCCGCGGAGCACGGCGATATGTACGCCTATCAGGTGGATAAGTATTGGGTCGTCGCCCGCGAGTTGGACGAAGAAGCGATCGAGGTGAAGACGCGGACCGGCAAGCTGCATCGGGTCGACAGGAACGACCCACGGCTCAGAAAGGCAGGGCTCTGGGCGCGTCTGCTGCGGCGCGGAAGGTTCCCGCGTTGCTAGGACGTCGCGGGAGAAGAAGGTGCCTACGGAAACCGAACTCAAGCTGCGGATTGTCGAAGAGCGGGCGCCGGGTCTGGCCGGCAGCGATGTGGTGCGCCGGTTTGCGACGGGGCCGTCGCGACGGGACCATCTCGTAACGACCTATTACGATACACCGGAACTCGATTTGCAGCGGGCGGGCATCGTGGTGCGTGTGCGCCGGAACGGTGACCGCTTTCTGCATGCGGTCAAGTCGTCCGGCACCGGAGTGGCGGGCTTGCACAGCCGCAAGGAAATTGAATTTGCCGCCGAGGGCGATTTCCCGGATTTAGGGCGTCTGGCGCGGGCCAGCGGTTTTTCCGTGCTGCGCCGGAAGCGGGTGCGCGAAACGCTCGCCCGCCTTTTCAAAACGGATTTTGTGCGCATCGCCTGGGATCTCGACTGGGAAGACGGGTCCCGTCTCGAATTGGCGCACGATGCGGGCGAAGTGCGACATGGCGAGGCCCTGACACCATTGCTTGAGGTTGAACTGGAGCTTCGCGAAGGCTCGGCGAGTGTGCTGTACGAAGTGGCCGAGCGGCTGGGCGAAGTGCTCGACCTGCAGGTGGAAAGCAGCAGCAAAGCCGAGCGCGGTTATGCCTTGGTGCACGGACGCCCCCCGCCGCCGGTAACGGGGCGCCCTGTCGGTCTGACGCCGTCGTTTTCGGCGGAGGATGCCTATGCGGCGATCCTCTCCGAATGCCTTGAGCAGGTGCACCGCAACGAGAAAGCCGTGATGCATGGCGATGCCGTGGAAGGGGTGCACCAGATGCGAGTGGCATGGCGACGGTTCCGTGCCTGCCTGCGCGCCTTCCGGGGTCAGATCCCGCAGCGTGTTTCTTCCGAACTTCGCGACCGCATTCGCGTCGTCAATGCGGTACTGGGTGCGGCGCGAGACTGGGATGTGTTCGTCGAGGAAGGTCTTGGCCCCATGCATGGCGAGGCGCCGGGCGCGGCGTATTTGCATCGTGCCATGACGGCCGCCGAGCGGAAGCGATCCGAGGCGCACGCCGATGTACGGGAGTTGTTGCTATCGCGCGAGTGGCGGCAGCTCTTGTTGACCCTGGCGGCGTGGATTCATAACCGGCGCTGGCGGGGCGAGATGACCGACAGAGAGCGGACCGCGAGTGCGCAATCCTTGAAAGAGATTGCGCCGCGGCTGCTGGCCCGCGCGCACAAACGACTACGCCGCTATCCGGCTCGACTCAAGCGGCTGGAGGAGGAGCAACTTCACCAGTTACGCATCGAAGGCAAGCGCCTGCGCTACATGGCGGAGTTTCTGGGGGAGCTTTACCCTGGCCCTCAGAAAGACCGCTATGTGAAGAGACTGCGGCGACTTCAATCCGCGCTGGGCCGCTGGCATGACGCTGTGGTGGCGGTTGAGATTCAGCGCGAGATCGGCGCCGAGCCGGACCGCCCCCAGATCCATGCCTTTTTCTCGGGCTGGTATGCGGACGAGTGCCGTACCGCGCGGCGTCAAATGAAGAAAGCGTGGAAGAAATTCCGCGGGACGGCGCCGTTCTGGAAGTGAGGGGGGGGCAGTGTTCGGTGTTCGGTCCGGCCTCTGAGTGTGCGGCGGAACGGAAGCCGCACGCTCAGGTGTTTCCGGGCTGAGAGAACGACGGCAGAGTTTGCCGCCTTCGCTTTCTTCAATGTGCGCAATTGCTGGCGTAGGACGGTCCACCGGGCCGTCCATCAGCGCATGGTTGTCTTGTAGGCTTCCACCTTCGTCGCGGCGACTACGGCGGACAGGTCGGGGGACGGGCAACTCCTTCGGGGCATGCCCATCCTACAATTCCATGCAAGTGCGCACCTGCCGGAAAGTAGGATGGCCTACCAGGCCGTCCGCGAGCGCATGGTTGTCTTGTAGGCTTCGGGGGGACGGGCAACCCCTTCGGGGCATGCCCATCCTACAACTCTGCTAGATGCGCACCTGACGATTCCGCGATGGGAACACCGGTCCCCACCCATGTTCTCAAACAAGTGTTCGGTGTTCGGCAGAGAGAGCGCATCTGCCCTGGGTGCCGGACGCGGAACCGCCGTCGCCTGCGGCGATTGCGGTCGAGAGCGCGTCCGCTCCAACCATGTAATCGGCTGTATGCACGACCGGAGCGGAATGGCACTAAGATAAGGCGTTGTAGATCGACACGGTGAAAGAGGCTGAGTCTACCGAAAAGCGGCGCCGCCTCCCTGCGGTCGTTGTCGCCGCACTCCAAAGCGGCTGCGTCACAAGAATGCTTAATGCACTCGCATGTAAAGGGTTGCGAAGCTTTGGAGTACGGTGAGAAGCGAAGCGCCGCACCGCTTTCCGTCTGTTCCATGCATTCCGCTCTCCAGACCGCGAAACAACGTTAGATCAACCGAAAACCGCCTTATCTTAGCGCCATTCCGACCGGAGCGGCTCGGCTCCTGACCGCCCGCCGTCCGCTGGCGGTTCCCGAGCCGGACACCTCGTTGGTCTGCCGGTTGCCCCATTCCAACCCCTCATTCAATTGTCTCCATGCGATCCGAAGATGCCCTTAATTTAGTGCCATTCGATTCACGACCCGTCTGGCAACAGGGCTGCGAGGCACGGGATTCGATCCCATCCGCAGGGCGGTCCATTAGCGCGCGGTTGACTCTTGGGCTTTGGGCGACGGGCAGTCGCTTCGCGACATGCCCATCCTCCATTCTTGGGATCTGCGCACCTTGCGGTTTCTTGATGGGAACACCTCTGTTCTCAGACAAAGAGATCCTTCCGGGATTTGCAGGGGGTATTGGGACCAGGTGCTTTTCTGACTGACGGAGAGATCGGCGCGTACGAGTAGGTGTACGAGTACGTGTTGAATAACAAGACAGGAAGGAGATTCCGAGAGCCTGAATATGGGTCGGGCGGCCTGACTCACCGTCCTCACACACATACTCCTACACTCGAATCTCTGTGCACAGCGCTTAAAACAAAGACGCGGACTGCCTTCGGTCTCGTTATTGTGCGCAGTCGCTGGTGTAGAACGGTCAGGATTTCTGGAGGGCCATGTGGATGGTGTCGATAGCGCCAGTCGAGAAGCCGGCTTCGCAGTAG
>SLOV01000301.1 GCA_007132345.1 Kiritimatiellia bacterium | reverse complement strand
GCAATCCGTCCGACCCACTGATTGCCGCTCGTGTTCAGCAAACGCACCGCGCCCGTTGTGGTGAGGCCACCGAACTCGGGACGGTCTACGGCAACATGCAAGGCGCTGCCCGGGGCCACGGCGGCGCTTGCCTGAATCTCCACCACATGCATAGGCGGGCGCCCCGCGGCCAGGCAGGGCAGCATGCAAAGGAGAACGGCAAAGAATCGATGTCTCATAGCGTGAACATCCCTGGACCTGTGACGAACGTGGAGACGACTGCGCCTTCGAGAAGGCGCGATGAAAAGCGCGTTCCCACCTATGCCGAGGCTACGGCGGGCAGGCGAGAACCCGCACTCCAGAAGAGGTTGCGGGTTATGCAAGCACCGCTTCGACGAAGAATAAGCGCTCTTCATCTACCGCATCAAGGACCTTATACCCGCAATTCTCAAGCAGACACCGGGTCCCGTAGCTGCAGGGCATGTGGTCGTGCCGGACCGCCTCGCTGAAGCCGGCGTGTAATTCGTTGAGGCGTCGACTGCCTTCCAGATTCGCGATCACCAGTTTACCGGACGGCTTCAAGGCGGGGCGCAATCGTCGCAGAACGGCTTCCTTGTTGTCAAAATGGGGGAAGACCCGGAACAGAACGATCAGATCCAACGACTCCGGTTCGATCTCCACCGACTCAGCATCCGCGAGCCATACCCGCAAGTTGGCCCGTTCTCCATGCGCGGCCCGGCAACGGGCAATCATGCCCGGACTGCTGTCAAAGGCATCGACCCACCCCGTCGGACCGACCCACTGCAGCAGATGCTCCGTCAGCGGGCCCGCCCCGCAGCCCGGCTCGCACACATGCCATCCCCGTCCGTCGCCAATACGCGCCATCAGGGCCTGCACCTGGGCCTGGTGCTCCGGCAAAAATAGCAGCGGATCGTCGCCAGCCGCCACCTGATCGAAAAACTCACTGCGCTTCATGGTTCAGGTCCTTCCCGATTCCACGGCGGCGCCGACCGCAGACCGGCCACCGTAAGACTGATCGCATACACCAGAGACGAAACCAGCACAATGCTGGCGCCCGCCGGCCAGTTCAGTACAAAGGACACCACCAACCCGCCCAGGGCAGATAACGTGCCCAACAACATCGATAAGACAATTACCGAGCGGTAGCCGCTAGAGAGTTGAAAGGCGGCAACAGCAGGATTGGTCAGCAAACTATAAAGCATCAACCCGCCCACCACGTTCAGATTCACGGTCACGGTGAGGCCACAAAACGCGATCATGGCATAGTAAATGGCCGTGGCGTGAATGCCGGAGGATCGGGCAATCTCGCGGTCGAACAAAACCGCTTTGGTCTCTTTGCCCAGCAGCGAAAGGAGCAGCAGTGGCAGCAGGGCCGCCGCGCCCAGTGGCCATAAATCGACCCAACGCACCAACAGCAGATTGCCCCACATCAAACTCAGCACATCAGAACGCTGTTGCTGCAGAAGGCCGATGCCAAGGAAGGCAAGGCCGAGAGTTAGAGAAAAGAGGATGCTCATCATGGTGTTGGCGTGCGTGCGCGTCTTGTCGGCGAGTGGGCCGATCAGGGCCGCGGTGAGCAACGCAGCGACCAGCGCCGTGGGCAAAGTCGGCGTGTGGATGAAATAGGAAAGCACGGCACCGGCCAGCGCCGCATGGGCCAGACAGATCCCCATAAAAGGAAGATTCATAGAGACCAGAATAAACCCCGCCAGCCCGCAACCGGCCCCGCCCAGAAGCGCGGTCAGGAGCCACTTCAATTCCAGAGACGTCATCGCGCCTCCTCCGGAAAGGCCGAATAGCGCCCTTCGGTAACGGCGACGCGCAGGGGCAGTTCGTAAAGTTCGGAGAGGTTTGCGTCCTGCAAGATTTCCTGGGGCCGCCCCTGCCTGATGATGCGGCCCCGCTTCAGCAAGGCGACTCGCGAGATGTCCGCCGGGAGGTGGCGCAGATCGTGCGTTACCATGATGACCGTGGTTCCCGAGTTTCGCCAGCACTCACCGATCAACTGCGTGATCGCCTCCTGCCAATGAAAGTCGAGATGGCCCGCGGGCTCGTCGAGTAGCAACACCGCAGGCTCCTGCGCCAGCGCACGCGCCAGATGCACTTTGCGCTGCTCGCCGCCCGACAGGACATGGTAAGGCCGGTCCGCCAGCTCCGTCAGCCGCGTTTGCTGCATGATTCGTTCGCAGACCGCCCGATCCTCCGCCGTCAATCGACGCCCGGTGCCGCGCACTCCCGCGCGGCCCATCTCAACAACCTCTCGGACACACACAGGCAGAATGGACGCGGAGCGGGCGTGTAGTTGTGGCACATAGCCAACGCGACGCCGCAGCCGGCAAAGCCTGCCCGGCGGGCACGTCGCCACCGGGATGCCGAGCAGCTCGACCGTGCCCTGAAAAGCGATCAAACCAGGCAAGGCCTGCAGCAAGGTGCTTTTGCCCGCGCCATTGGGGCCGAGCACCGCGAGGAATTCGCCGGGCGCAAGCGCCAGGGAGATAGATCGCAAAACGGCGAGCCGCCCATGCCGAACGGCCAATTCATTGCATACGACGGCGGCACTCACGGCAAGCCGCTAAGCAGGGCATTGATGTTATCGCGGAAGAAGTCCCAGTAGGCGCCCTCTCCGCCCCGATCCGGAAAGTTGCTCAACATGATGCCTGGTAAGCGGGTTGCCTCACTGAGTGCCGCCAGATGCCGGGTTCCCCATTGTTGATTGCCCACCACGGCCTCGGCGCCGGCGGTACGCGCCATGTCGACGGCGCGGCTCAATAACCATGCCGACCCATCGGCACCTGCATGAAAGACCGCCACGACATCCAGTCCCGCCCACTCGCAGAAAGCTCGCTGATAGGAGGCAGCCAATACTCTTCGATTCCCGATGCGCTCCAGTTGGTGCCGCGCCTCTTCGTTCACCTTCTCCGCCTGCTCGTGAACGGCCTGCTGACGGGCTCTTATCCGGTCGGCATGCATGGGCCATTCGGCAATGAAGCGGTCCGCCAATTCGCGACACAATGCTTCATAAGCCGCCGGGATGACGAAGCTTTCGTGTGAGGTCGCCGCATGAATCCGATCGTGGCCAAAACCCGATTTCAAAATCCCGTCATCGAGCGTCGTCTGGTAATCGTGGCGCACAAACAGGCCCGCGCTCGTCATGGCCCGGACCTGAGCAGGCGTTAAGTCGAAATGGCCCGGACAGGAGCCCGGCGGCATCAGGCGGATGACCTCCGATTCGCTCCCCAGCAAATCGCGCACCGCGGTCTCCAACAGCGATGTGCTCACGACGATGACAGGCTTTTCCGCCGCCACCGCAGGCATTACCCATGCCGCGCACAATAACCAAACAATGAACCGGTGCTTCATGGTGTCTGTCGGCTCCCTCCAAGCCGGTGCTGATACCGCGCAATCACACCGTGGTCGCCCGTCCGCTGGTACCAGGTATGCTCACTCAACGGCGCGCGGGCATGCAGCGCCTTGGAGCGGTCCTGGCGCGGCCCGAGGCTCCAGACCACCCAGGCCAGCGGCGAATCATCGGTGTCATGATAGACGCCCGAATCCGCGCGGTTGCTGGGGAAGTCGGCCGGCACAAAGACCGCAAAGCCGTGCTGCTGCAACTCGTTGTTCATGTAATAGGGACCCGGCGCGGCATACTTGTAGGCATGACCGGGGTTGAACGGATCTTCGAGGGCGGCAACCATGCCCGGCTTTCCGCCCGGCGGCAACCAGCCGCCCTCCACCAATTCCGGCGGCAGTTGGCACCAGTGTGACTGCTCGGTGGTATTGCAGGAAACACGCACGGGCGGAAAGTGGCGCTGCTCCGCATAATAGAGGGTCAGCGCCACTTCCACCTGACGCAGATCGTGATGCACCGTCGCCACCCGCCCGCGCTCGATCGCGTTCATCAAGCCGGGGGCCAACAACGCCGCAAGAATCCCTACGATCGCAAGGACCGCCAGGAGCTCGATCAGCGTAAAGCCGGATGGTTGCCGTTCTGCCAAGATCAGTTCTACTCCTGCTGCTGCCGCAATCGGTAATAGCGAGGTTCCTCGCCAAGCTCTTCCTCAACCGCGATCCATCGCACCGGCGCGGTGATGACATTCGTCCACGACGGGTCTTCCAGGTCCGTCGTGTATTCGAGAACATAGTTAGTATAGGTCGCGGGCCACAAGATCATCGTTTGGCCACCGACCTGGATCTGTCGCAAGGTGGGGCCGACGGCCTGGAGGAAGAGTTCATAACCGAAGGTGCCGTCTCCGCTTCCCGACTCCTGATTCAAGATCCCTTCCGCGGAAAACCAGCCATTGGGCAGCGGCCCCAGATCGTGCATCGGCATCCGCACACGGAAAAAACGGCCTTCTCCATCGGTGACCGTGCAAAACGCACCCCCCACGCCCCAGCCGTTCGTCGAATCGTTGGCGCGATAGTAGTTCTGTGGCGGTGTGTATTCCTCCGGCGTTGCGAAACGAACCGATTCGATCCGCACCCGCATGGATTGATAGTACTCGCCACCACTCTGACGGCTGGGGTCAAAAATACACTCTTTCGTATCGGCATTCCCATCGTAGGGATGAACCACATCGGCCAACCTAATCACTTCCGGTTCAGGCAGCCCGAAGCCCGGCGTGACCAGTTGAATCGAAAAATCGTTGGCGGGGTTGGTGCTGTGCGCCTCGTTGATATTCCGTTTCCCGCCGAACGGCAGGGAGACGTTGGCCGTGACATCCACCAGATCGCCTTTTCGAAACCGATGCGCACCATCGAAGTTCAGCCGCTGCATTTCGCTGGCCCATTCTGCTTCCGAGTAGGAATGGCCGAACACCCAGGGAAGGCTGCTGTAATTCTGCCCCATCCAGCAAGCCGTACCGCCCCGGTCCCCTGCCTCCACGGCCTGAAGCACGATCTGCCATTGCGCGCCCATGCGTCCATCCGCTTCCGCGTCGGCATCCCACTCGCCTGGCAGCCACTCCTCCGGGTTATTCAAGATCACGCCACGCAGCGTCACCGGATGGGTATTTGTCCAAGCCGTTGCGCCGCCTTCCGTCACGGATTGAAAATTTGCATGCGTATCCGTGGGTTGTGCCTGTGCCGGGCACAAAAGGGCGATACAACAGCATGCAGCCCACCCGATCTGTTTCGTTGCCTGCATCGTTTATAGAGTCCTCCCGATTTCTTGTTCCGGTGACGCATCAAAGGCTCGGCCATGGTCATCTTCAGCCGATCCGTGCCGCGTCGATGGTGTTACGTCTCTTTACATTTTTCACACGCATTGATGCGGCTTTTCCTCTCGCCTGTCAATCCACAATCCAATGGCACGGGACGGAACAGAACTTCCGAAGATTAGGCCACGCTCACGCCGTAGCCGCCGTGTTGATCTATCGCCCTGCTCATCAGACCTTACGCACATGCTTTCAACTGCGACCTCTGCCGACGCGCAATAGATCGAAACAACGTAGCCGCATTCGGCAGGGTGTGTTGATTTATTCGGCGTGCGGGCGGAATGCCCAAACACCAGCGCGCCTTCGAGAAGGCGCGCAAGAAAGCGGGTTCCAGATTGCTACGAAATGTGGAGTGCG
>SLOV01000123.1 GCA_007132345.1 Kiritimatiellia bacterium | reverse complement strand
TGCATCCACCGCATCCACCGCGCAGCCCACTGCGCCGGTCACGCCATTCCAGAACCCGGCCTGCTCCAGGTCGTCCTGCGGCACTTCGTTGCGGATACGCCCCTTCATGCCCGGCAAAACGTCTTTGGTGAAGATATCGCGCACATCCACAAGAAACGTCCGCATCTTGGCCGCCACGCCTGCCACCGCCTGTTCCTCGTTCCAGCCATGGAACGCCGCGCACCGCTCGATGGCCGCATGTCCCGCCGCTGAGGTAAAGATCCCTGCGCCCAGACCCTGACCGATATCGTCCACATACCGGCCCACCACCGGCACGTTCGCGAAAAGCCCTTCGATGAGGTTCCGGCTCACATTCACGAAATTCACTGTCGCCACCACGCGCAGCACGTCCTTGAGGATCAGAAATTGCTCCGCCAGCGGCGGACGGCTCGCGAAGATGTCCGCCACCCGCAGCACCATCGCGCCGCTCCGATAGATAATGATGAGTAAGTCGACGCCATGATAGGGAATCAGCGTCACCCCGAGCATCACATCGCGCACGCAGCCCCGCACCTCCTTGCGGGCCAACTCGCGTAGTGCCTCCACCATGGGGAGAATGATTTGCTCCGAGTTCTCGATGAGACGCAACAGGTCGTCGCGAATCGGGTGGTGCTTGCTCTTGAGGGTCTCCTCGATACGTGCCGCCTGCTCCCGTGCCCCGTCGCGCGCTTCCGCGGGGAGTCGCGGATTGTCGGCCAGTCGTAACAGGTAGCGGCGCAGGTAGCGGCAGAAGCGGAACAGCGCCTTGTAGTCCGCCTCCTCGATGGACGGCAGCGGCGGCGCCTTGAGCACGCGCGGAATCCGGCGCAGCCGCACGTAGAGCGAGAGGCCGCCCCAGATCAGAAGGGCCAGGAAGAGGAGGGCCAGTCCCCAGCCCGCAACCGGATTCACCCGATGCAGCAGCAGGCAGAAGCTCACCAACTGGCTGATCGCCAGAAAAGAGAGCAGCACCCCGACACCGAAAACGACTTTCACAACCAGGTCATAGATTTGTTTCCACATGGCACGCCTTTCCGTTCACTCGCCGCCGCAAAGCATACAGGTTTCCACAGAGGAATCAATCCGGTGTCGGCGTTGTTCGACCCCTACCCAAAGCAGCCAGGAAATGGCGATCTCGTTGATAAAAACACTCATGAGATTATAAAATCTCGTTTACGCGGATAATGCCCTAAACTCTATTTAAGGCATTCTCATTTCATATCGTAGTGTGCCGGTTATCGTGGGTATGCGACGTGTCGATTCGATGCCCCGGCCGCGCGCGGGTTCGGTAAAGCTCAAGGTCGCAAGGGCGCAACCGCTACTCTCCGGGCAACGGCGGCGGCCCGGCGCTTCCTGTGTCGCGACCCTGTGCCTTGAGGAGTGCCTGTTTGGCGGCCTCCGCTTCCGTGGACGTCAGCGCGTTAAGCTGATGGACATGGCGGGATGCATGGGTGACCCGGCGCTGTTCGGGCTCTATGTAGAAATTCAGAAATCTGACCGAGTAGAGGTTTCGGAAATCCTTGTGAATGGTGATCTCCTGATCGGACCGGATGGGGAGGCGCGTGGCCCGGTCGGGACGATCGACGTTGGCAATCAAGACGTCGCGGTTGGTCACGGCATAGCGGGTGGCGGCAACGGTCCGTTTGTGGAGGCGGGGCAGGAAGAAAAGAAAAGCGACCGCAACAGTGGCGGAGACCGCCAGGAACCCGCCCATGAACACCCAGGCACCCTCCATTTCGTCGAGGTCTCTCAGGGCGAAGTAAAGGAAGAAGAAGAAGCAGAAAACGCCCACCCAGCCGAAGAATTGAACGATGCAGGAGGCAGAAGAAAAGGCCTTTGGGCTGGGACGCCCCTGCCAGAGGATTTCTTCGTTGCGCTTCAGCGAGGATTGAAAGGGGTTCGATTCGGTTGTCATGGGGTTTTAGGCACTATATCGAGCATCCCGCAGAAAGATGTTGAGTGCTTTTCGCGCGGTTCCCCAATGCCTTGCTCCAGACGGGAGGCGCCTCCTGATCCACTCGGTGTCTGTGTCCAGTTGACGCCGAAAAGCCCCGCGCGACTTACAGGAATACAGCCGCAGGTCCAGATCCTTAAGGAGAGCGCGCGCCCTTGCTACGACACCCTTGGCACCTTGGTTGCGCAGAGTCGATGCACCGATCGAAAATTCAGCCGTACGGCACTGCAACTTCGCTATCAGGACTTTGTTCATAATTGCCCTACCTTCCCACCTGCCTTCTTGTAGTGGAAGAGAAAAGACTGAAACTGAAAGTGCGATCTCTTGCCAGATGACGAAGCCGTATGGAGGGGCGAGTTATACGAGCCCGCCAACGCCTCGGCGCTGTCCCACCGCGACGGTCACACCTTCTCCGCAGCAATTCTCATTATGGCCCTCGCCGCCTAAAGGCGGGACTACAAACGGGCGAAAACCCGGCGGAAAACCGTTCGTAGTACCTGCTTTAGCCGGCCCGAAGGACCCGTTCTGGGCCATACTGAGAATTGCTTCCTTCTTCGCTCAGCCCCTTTCTTCCATACAGGTACCGGTGTATAGTCCCCCACCGCCCAAAAGAGCCTCTCGCCCGATGCCCATCTTCCGCTCCATCACGTTCTCGCTGCTCCTCCTGCTCACCCTGGGCGGGGCGGCGTTGGCCCGACCCGTTCGCGTGGCCACCTACAACATCGAACACGGAGTTGGAACCGTTGGAAGCGCGAAGTATCTCGCCATCAGCAGCATCCTGGCCCGCGTCGATGCGGGTATTGTCGGCTTCCAGGAATTGCAGACGGACACCCGCACAGAATGGGAGACCCTCGCCGCCAGCCTCGGCTACGAATACACCGCCTTCGGCGAAAGCAGTGGCTTCCTGTCCGGCCCCTTCTACAACGGCTACTACAGCCGCTTCCCCATTCTAAGTACCCACAATGTCTTCTCTCCGCCCGGCGCCAACGAAATCAGCAGGCCCCCTTTCCGCGCCGTCATCGACGTACCGGAAACCGCCGCGCCGCTCGTGCTCTGGAACCTTCACCACAAGGCGCTCAGCGGCCAGAGCAACGAGTTCCGCCGTGCCGTCGAATCGATCCGCTGTGCCCAGGATATCGAACTCTACCTCAACGCGAATCCGACCCACCTCGACTACATCGTCTTCGGCGACATGAACGCCGACGTTACCCAGCCCCAAAGCGCGCAGTTTTTCTCCCTGCCCTCCGATCTCCCCTTCTCCTACAGCCTCGGGTCGGACATCACCTTCCCGGTCCCTTACGCCGTCTTCCCGCGCGATGCTTATGAACCAGCCGGCCACGGCATGGCCATGCTCCCCGCCTTCCACCAGAACTCCAGCGCCCAGAACACCTTCATCTTCTCGTCCGGCCGCCTCGATTACATCTTCGTCAGCAGCAACGTGTTGAACAACCCGCTCGGCGCGCCCGCCACCGAAGTCTACAACTCCAACCGCGACAGCGGCGCGGGCGGCTTACCGAAAGTTGGTGACCCCCTTCCCGCCGGTACCAGCTCCACCGCATCGGATCATTACCTCGTCTTTGCCGACATCCAGATGACACCCGCTTTCTCCATGCGGGTCACGCCCACTACGTCCCTTGCCTCCTCCGGTCCGGCAGGCGGTCCGTTCTCCCCGAGCGACTGGGTCTACACCATCACCAACGCCAGCGCCGCGGCCTTCTCCTGGGAGGTCCAACTCCCGCCCTGGCTCACCACCGCAAACACCAGCGGAGCCCTCTCGCCCGGCGCCACCCAATCCGTTTCACTCTCACTCTCCCCCGCCGCCCACAGCCTGCCCACGGGTGCCTATACCGCCGCCGTCGCCTTCGTGAACCTCTCGGACGGGACCGGCAACACCACACGCAGCGCGACCCTGGACGTCCACGAACCAAGCGGCCTCTTCGAAGACGCGGAAAGCGGTGGCCCCGGTTGGAGCGCCACCGGTCTCTGGCGCATTGTGGACGACAGCTCGCTCTGTTGGCAGGCCGGCTCCGGTGCGCACCTCTGGTGGTACGGCGATCCTGCCACCTGCACCTATGACGTCGGCACCACGCGCGGTGAACTCACCAGCCCACCTTTCTTCGTGCCCCCGAACGCTATCCTCAGCTTCTGGAGTTGGGAAGAAACCGAAGGCGACGGCCTGGTCTGGGATCGACGCATCGTCCAGATCTCCGTCAATGACGGCGTCACATGGACCTCCGTCTATCAGTCCGCCGCCTCCACCGCCGACTGGCGCTTCAAGACCGTCGACCTCTCCGCGTATGACGGACAAACAGCCCGCATCCGCTTTGTCTTCGACAGCATCAACGAATTCGCCAACAACTTCCGGGGCTGGTATCTCGACGACATCTCTGTGGCCCCGCCCGGAGAGCTTGCCGCCTCGGCGCCGCTGCTCCGCATAGCCGGCGAGGAAGGTGGCCCCTTCGAGCCCGACCCCTATTCAGTCGTCCTCACGAACCTCAACGCCGGGCGCCTCCTCTGGGACCTTGTCGATGTGCCGGCCTGGCTCACCCCGACCGATACCACCGGCGCCCTGGGCGCGGGCGAGTCCACGTCTGTCACCCTGAACGTCAATGGCACCGCAGCCTTGCTGCCCGGCGGGCTCTATAACGGCACGATCTCCTTCACGAACGCTGTCGACGCGGCCAACACCGCCACCCTCGACGTGCAGCTCCTTGTCCGCGACGGCATCCCCGACGACTGGCGGCTCTTCTACTTTGGGCATATCGAGCCCAACGCCGCCACCCTCAGCCGCGCCGATGACGACGCCGACGGCGACGGCATGACCAACTGGGAGGAATACATCGCCAACACGAACCCGCTCGATCCCTTGAGCCGGCTCCTTCTTCCCGACCTGCACTGGGATGCAGGTAATCTCATTCTCCGTTTCCCCTCTTCGCTGGGCCGCGTCTATTCGATCGAGTATAACAACGATATCGCCAACAAGCCCTTGTGGAACACCGTCGTCGATTTCCAGCAGGTCCCCGGCACCGGCGGCATCATGACCTACATCGACGACGGCAGCGGCACAACCCCGCACCCCGATCACGCGCCCGCCCGTACCTATCGCCTGCGCGTGGGGTTGCCCTGACGGAACCCTTTCGACTGCACGCTTGCTTCATCGACCCGCGTAACCGTTGGTCAACGAGAACGATTTAATCTCCAGTGGATAGATTCGGGCGGTGCTCGCCCCTTCCAGGTTAGTTGGTGTCCGGCGCCAAAGGCGACGGCGGCTCCGGGGCCGGTGTGCTGCGAGTCGGCCTATTGCGCACACCGGCTCGGAGAGCCGGGCCGCTCCGTTTTCGGACGGACTGTGATTCGGGATGGAGCGGGCGCGCTCTCGACCGCAATCGCCGCAGGCGACGGTGGTTCCGCGTCCGGCACGCTGCGACCTAATCCAGTGCGCTCGCCGGACCCGTTCACCAATGCTGCCAGCAGCCTCCCTTTCGCCTCTCAGAAAGCGTTTCGTCTAGTTTCTAGGTCTGACCTGAACTCCTATACGTCTTCACTCCCGAAAGGCCCCAAAGGTCACGGCCATACTCTGTGCCGTCCCGACCCAGGCAGGGAAACCCAGCACCCCTCAGCG
>SLOV01000197.1 GCA_007132345.1 Kiritimatiellia bacterium | reverse complement strand
CTTTGACCCCGTTGGGGTCGGGTTGGCTTCAGGCGACCTTCTTTTTAGCCGGCTTGGCCACCGGATCGTGAACAGGGAAGAAGGCGCGGACGAGGAAGCGCATGAATCTCTTCTCTTTCTCCCAGAAGAAGCTGAAATGGCCAAACAGCGTGCCCCAGGCCAATAACGTGAATTGATAGATCGCGATGGTAAGCGGAATGCGAATCCACAAGCTGACTTCGGGCGGAATGCCGAAGAGACGCATGACAGGGCGCTTCACATAAAGAATCGAGGAGCCAGCCAGGGAAAAGACCAGAAAGATGATCGTGAGTTCCCAGTTGGTCGTGACCCCCCAGCGCGCTTTGAGCTTCTCCATCATGACCGATCAGAGCCACCACTCGCCGAGAAAGGCAGCAAGGGCCAGCAGCCCAAGCGCACCCCAGCGCAGGTGAGAAGCCAACTCGGTGTTGCCCTTCTTGTGCATGGCCCCGCCGACGCCGAGACAGGCGCCAATACCCAGCAGCAGGATGAACTTTACACCCACCGTCATGTGGAAACGGCCCGGCACACCGCCGCCGCTGATCTTCATGGTGAAGTAATAACCCGCCAGGCCAGCCACGAAACCAATCCCAATGAGCAAGTTGCAAACCCGGCCTAGACGCCGCGCCAGGTCGAGGTCGTCGCGCTGCGCGCGGCTGAGCCCGAACTGATAAAAGAGCAGTGCGCCGAATGTGCCAATCATGCTGAGAAGGTGAATCCAGGTCGAAAGAGACTTGAGCGACATGAGGTTCATTAAGAAGCCTCCCGTATGGGGTTAATGGTGTGCGGCAGCCAGCCGGGCATGCGCATCTTCTTCGTTCTTCGCGACTTCGGCGCGGTCGGCCAGCACACTGACGTTGCCTTCGCTCACCTCCAGAACGCCCGGCCCCACCACCAACCAGGTGATGGCGCCTGCGGCATCGATCTTCAACACCCCGTCGGTCAGGGCGGCGATCATGGGGGCGTGATTGGCCAGAATGCCGAACGAGCCCAATTCGCCCGGCGCCACGAGCGATTCGGCGGTGCCATCGTAGAATGTGCCGGTCGGCGCGACGATCTTGACGTGAAAGGAGGGCATCGAAAGAGTTCTCGCGCTTAGAGCGTTTTCGCTTTTTCGAGGGCCTGGTCGATGTTGCCGACCATGTAGAAGGCCTGCTCGGGGACAGCATCGTGTTTCCCTTCGAGCACTTCGCGGAAGGAGCGAATGGTGTCCTCCAACTGGACGTAGACCCCCTTAAGGCCGGTGAACTGTTCCGCCACGTTGAAGGGCTGGGAGAGGAACCGCTGAATTTTACGGGCGCGGTCAACGGTGAGACGATCTTCCTCGGAGAGTTCGTCCATACCGAGAATGGCGATGATGTCTTGCAGTTCCTTGTAGCGTTGCAGGATTTCCTGCACGCCGCGCGCGACCTGGTAGTGTTCTTCGCCGACTGTTTCGGGAGAGAGAATAGTGGAGCTGGAGGAGAGCGGATCGACCGCGGGATAAATGCCCAACTCGGCGATGCCACGGGAAAGCTCGGTGGTGGCGTCGAGGTGAGCGAAGGTCGCGGCGGGTGCCGGGTCGGTGTAGTCGTCGGCAGGGACGTAAATGGCCTGAATCGAGGTAATCGACCCGTTCTTGGTGGAGGTGATGCGTTCCTGCAGGGTGCCCATGTCGGTGCCGAGTGTGGGCTGGTAGCCCACGGCGGACGGAATACGGCCGAGCAGGGCGGACACCTCGGAGCCCGCCTGCGTGAAGCGGAAGATGTTGTCGATGAAAAGAAGCACGTCCTGGTTCATGTCGTCGCGGAAATGTTCGGCGACGGTCAGGGCGCTGAGGGCGACGCGGGCCCTGGCGCCGGGCGGCTCGTTCATCTGCCCGAAGATCATGGAGGTTTTGGCGATAACGCCGGACTCGCTCATTTCGCGGTAGAGCGCGGTGCCTTCGCGCGTGCGCTCGCCGACGCCGGCGAAGACGGAGTAGCCGCCGTGCTCGGTGGCGATGTTGTGAATGAGTTCCTGAATGAGCACCGTTTTCCCCACACCTGCGCCGCCGAAGAGGCCGATCTTGCCGCCCTTCTTATAAGGGGCGAGCAGGTCGATGACCTTGATGCCGGTGACGAGAATCTGCTCGGTCACATCCTGCTGATCGAAGGTGGGGGCGGCACGGTGAATGGGGCGCCGCTTCCGGGTCTTGATCTTGCCCTGCTGATCGATCGGTTCGCCGAGCAGGTTCATGACGCGCCCAAGGGTTGCCTCTCCGACGGGCATGCTGATGACGTCGCCGGTGTCCCGCACGTTCATGCCGCGGGCGAGACCGTCGGTGCTGTCCATGGCGATGGTCCGCACCGTGTTATCGCCGAGGTGCTGCGCGACTTCGAGGGTGAGATTCCATTCGCGGTCGTCGATGGAGGGATTGGTGACCTCGAGTGCATTGAGAATGGCGGGCAGCGCGCCTTCGGGGAATTCGACGTCGACAACGGCGCCCATGACCTGGGCGATCTTGCCGGTGGCGGTTTCGGTGGAAGCTGTCATGCGGTCGGTCCTTGTTGTGGGTCGTTGAATCGATGGGTTCTAAAGGGCTTCGGCGCCGGCCACGATTTCGATGAGTTCGGTGGTGATGGCGGCCTGACGGGCGCGGTTACGCAGCAGGGTGTAGCGGTCGATGAGGCCCGCGGCGTTGTTGGTGGCGTTGTCCATGGCGGTCATGCGGGCGCCGTGTTCGCCCGCGGCGTTTTCGAGCAGGGCGTAATAGATTTGAAACCCGATAACCTTGGGCACCAGCTCTTCGAGTAGCTCTTGCCGGCTCGGCTCGAAAATATAGTCCTGTGGGATTGGCTCGCCGCCTTCGAGAAAGGCGGTCGACTCGACGGGCAGAATCTTCTTAAGAGTGGGCCTCTGGCTCAAGGCACTGCGGAACTCGTTGCAGACGAGGTAGACGGCGTCGTATTCGTGGGCGAGAAAAGCGGCGCAGACCTCTTCGTTGATGTGGGTGGCCTGCTCGAAGGTCGGGTTTCGGGTCGCCTCCTCGTAGTAGGCGCGCACATTCTGGCGGTTGCGGAAGTGGGCATAGCCGCGGCGCCCGCAGAAGCTCATGTCGACCTGCTCGTATTCGCCACCGTGCTCCTCGATCCAGCGCTCGGTCATGCGGATGAGGTTGTTGTTGAATCCACCGCAGAGGCCTTTGTCGGAAGTGAAGACCAGCAGCAGAATGCGGCGGATTTCCTGGCGCTGCTCGAAGAGCGGGTGGTCGGTGCTATCGAGCGAGGCGGCGAGGCGGGCCATGAAGGCATAGGTCAGTCGCGCATATTCGCTGGCGCGCCGCTGAAGATCCTGGGCCTTGCGCAGCTTACTGGCGGAGACCATCTTCATGGTCTTCGTCATCTTGGACGTATTCTTCAAGCTTTTCAGCTTGGTGTCATATTCCTTGATGCTGGGCATGGAGCAAATTCCGGTGTGTGTCGTGCGGAAGGACTCGGCTTACAGGTTCTCGTTGAAGACGCGCTGATAATCCTTCAGGGCGCGGTCGATGCGGTCCTTGACTTCGTCGGTGAGGGCCTGCTGGTCGTTGATGAGGTCGATGAGATCGCTGTAGGTCGAGTCGAGCGCGTCGACCAGGCCGCGCTCGAAGTCGCGAACCCGCTCGACCGGCACCTCGTCGAGATATCCCTTGGTGCCGGCATAGATGATGACGATCTGCTTCGCGACCGGGAGCGGCTCGCGGATCCCCTGTTTGATGACTTCCATCAGCCGGGCGCCACGTTCAAGCTGCCTGCGTGTCGAGGCATCGAGATCGGAGGCGAACTGCGAGAAGGCGGCCAACTCGCGGTATTGCGCCAGGTCGAGGCGCAGGGAGCCAGCAGTTTGCTTCATGGCCTTGATCTGCGCGTCGCCACCGACGCGGGAGACGGAAATGCCCGGATTGATGGCGGGCCGCTGCCCGGAGTTGAAGAGGTTCGACTCCAGAAAGATCTGGCCGTCGGTAATGGAAATGACGTTCGTCGGGATGTAGGCCGACACATCGTTGGCCTGCGTCTCGATGATCGGCAGCGCCGTGAGGCTGCCGCCGCCGCGCTCGTCGCTCATCTTGGCGGCGCGCTCGAGCAACCGGCTGTGGAGATAGAAGATATCGCCCGGATACGCCTCACGACCCGGCGGGCGGCGCAGGAGCAGGGAGAGCTGGCGATAGGCCTGCGCCTGCTTGGTGAGGTCGTCATAGACGATGAGGGCGTGCCCGCCATTGT
Source organism: Kiritimatiellia bacterium (assembly GCA_007132345.1). GTDB lineage: Bacteria > Verrucomicrobiota > Kiritimatiellia > SLOV01 > SLOV01 > SLOV01. The sequence goes on along the minus strand of SLOV01000197.1, from coordinate 1,361 downwards.
CCCGATAGTGCTCGGCCATGGCGCAGCCGGAATAGGGCGCGAGGAACTGCATAGGCGCCGGATCGGAGGCGGTGGCCGCGACGATGGTCGTATATTCCATGGCGCCGTACTTCTTGAGCGTCTCATAGACCTGCACCACAGTGGATCGCTTCTGGCCAATGGCCACGTAGAAGCAGTGCACGTTCTGGCCGCGCTGATTAATAATGGTGTCAACCGCCAGCGCGGTCTTGCCGGTCTTGCGGTCGCCGATGATCAGCTCCCGCTGGCCGCGGCCGATCGGGGTGAGCGCGTCGATGACCTTGATGCCGGTCTGTAGCGGCTCCTTCACATCCTGGCGGTCGATGATGCCGGGCGCCTTCACCTCGATGACACTCGGCGTGACGTCCTGCAGGGGCGGACCGCCGTCGATCGGATTGCCGAGGGCGTCGACAATACGGCCGATCAGGCCCTTGCCCGCGGGAACGGAGGCGATGGTTTCGGTGCGGCGTACTTCGTCGCCTTCGCGCACGGAGATGTCATCGCCAAAGATGGCCACGCCGACGTTGTCCTCTTCAAGGTTGAGGGCCATGCCGGTGGCGCCGCTGGCAAACGAGACCAGTTCGCCGGCCATCACGTTGGCGAGGCCGTGCACGCGGGCGATGCCGTCGCCGACGCTGAGAACGGTGCCGATCTCGTAGGTCTGGGCCTCCATCTTGAAGTCGGCAATCTGCTGCCGGAGGATGGAGGACACTTCTTCGGGTTTCAGGTCAATGGGCATTGGAGGCGTTCCTATGCGTTAATCATGCTTTCTCGGAGTCGTTGAAGCTGGGTACGAATGCTGAAATCGAGGACGGCGTCGCCGACGCGCACTTTGAAGCCGCCCAGCAGCGACGGGTCGATCTGTGCGGCGGCTTCGACGGTCTTGCCAAAACGCTTTTCGAGGCGCTCGCGAATGGCGGTGAGCTGTTCGTCGTCGAGCGGAGCGGCGGTGGCAATACGGGCCCGCAGAATGGCGTTCCGCTCGCAGTGGAGCTTCTCGATGTGTTCGCAAATGAATGGCAGTTCGGCGAGGCGACCACGCCCGGCCAGGAAGAGCAGGCTGTCGAGCACCACGGGATGCGCCCTCTCGCCAAACAGCTTTTGGATGGCCTCCTGCTGCCGGTGCACGTGGTGGGCCGGGTCGTGAACCAGGTTGGCAAATTCGGCGGAATCGCGCAGCAGGCCGGCCAGCGCCTGGAAATCGGCGCGCACCTCGGCCTCGGCCTCTTTTTCGACGGCAAGCTGAAAGATGGCGCGCGCGTAGCGTCGGGCTGCCTTGCTGGTCTTGATGAACATCAGATCTGCTCGATGAGTCGCTCGGTGAGTTTCTTCTGTTGAGCCGG
>SLOV01000315.1 GCA_007132345.1 Kiritimatiellia bacterium | reverse complement strand
GTAAAGCTGTGGCCGCCCGCTCTGATCGGAAACGAAGACAATCTGGCGACCGTCAGGCGACCAGGAGGGGCTGGCCAGCGCTGCGCGGGAGGGCGTGGTGAGACGGGTGAGCCGGCCGCTGGCGATATTTTTCACATATAACTCTGTGCTGCCGTCTTTCGAGAGGATCAGGGCCATGTCCCGTCCGTCGGGCGAGATGGCCCCGCCGGTATTCAGGCCGGGATAGGCTGCGATCGGCTGTCGTTGCCCGGTCTGCACATCGATCAGAAAGACATCGGGGCCGCCCCGCCGATAGGAGGTGTAGGCGATCCTGCCGCCCGGTCCCCAGATCGGAGAGAGGCTGATGGAATTATCACGCGTGAGTTGCACCAGGTCGCCGCCGTCCGATGCGGCGAGATAGAGCTCCTTGTGCCCCGTACGCGTGCCGACAAGCGCCAGGCGAGCCGCGGCCATGCCGGGATTGCCGGTCACCGCCTTGGTGATGGCGTCGGCCACCTGAAAGGCCAGTTGGCGCGGCTGGTCGGCACGCCCTCCGTAGGCGTGATTCAGGTAGGCGCGCTGCGTCACGCTGCCCACCACGACGCATTCGGCGCGCAGCGTTTCGCCCTGCCGGGCAACGCGGCCGGTCAGCGTCACTTCGCCGCGTCCGGCTTCCACGCCAAGAAACCAGCCGGAACGAACCAGAGCCCGTTGCAGCGTCGTGATAAATTCGCGCGCCGCGGGCGACCCATCGCTGCCGAAGCCGCTCCAGTCGATGCGCGTCTTTTCGTCGCCGCTTTTGCGGATGGTCACCTGCGCATTGGCGTCGGCATAAACAAGTAGGGTGCAGAGAAAGAGGGGGAAAAGAAACTTCATGGTCAAAACGAACTCCTGGGAAAAGGCGCAACGTAGCGCAACTCTGCGGCGTTCTCCAGAGGAATTGCAGGATTTCAGTGCGATCGTGCGCAGTCCATAACGCCGCCATGTGTAGCCGACGCGGCTAAGGTGTGTTGATTTATTCGGCGCGCGCGCGGAATATCCAAGATATGGAGTGCGCTTTCTTGAAAGCGCTTTTTTCTGGGGGTTCTTGAACCCCCGGGAACTCAACGCATGACAGATCCGTCCTTATGGGGTGATGGGTTCAATGCGGAGTGGAGTAAGCCGGCGGGTATGGGTATCCGAGTTAGAGTGGCGGCCAAGAGTCAGGTGCCTCTTTGCGTTTATGTGATTCGCGCTTCCTCCCCGGCCGTCCAGGGTTTCGTGCTGATGGGCTGGGGGAGACGGGAAGTGTTCCCGTCTTACGTTGCGAGTGCTGAGGTAGGACGGGTTCACAACCCGTCCCCCCGGAGCCAAGGCAATGGCTTGCAGGCCTTCAGTGCCTTTGGTTCCTGCACACTTGCCCATCCTCCTACACTTACTCCTACACCCGACTCTCCCCGCCGCCCGACACCCGCCCGCCCTGCGTAGCCTTGGCGAAGCAGGGGCACCCCTTTCCACCCCGCGCTGTCCACCGCACCGATCAGTTATTCCCCCTATAGAGTCGCGCCAGTCGGTCAACCGGAACACCCATCGCGTGGCCGAGCAGAATGCGTTGATTCGTTACCAACGTCCGCGCCACACCGAGTCGACGCCATCGCCGCGCCGATGTCGTCACCGCGAGCCCCGTAGCCCGAATCTTGCCGCGCCGCCGCAGGCGTCGCACCAGTTCGTAGTCTTCCAGCAAGGGCCACTGCGCAAAACCGCCCAGCCGCACAAAGGTGTCCCGGCGAAGAAACAGTGCTTGATCGCCATACGGCACCGAGGCCCAACGGGTGCGTTGACGCACGCCCCACTCCATCAGACGGTATCGCCACCCCGCCGCGTCGATGCCCAACTCGAACGCGCCAGCAACGGGTTGCGGGTCGGAGAGCGTACCGCGCACGGCGTCGGCAAAACCCTCAGGCAAGCGCGTGTCGCCATGCAGGAAGAGAAGAAACTCACCGCGCGCCAGCACGGCGCCTGCGTTCATCTGCGCGCCCCGCCCACCCGCCGCAAGAATCACGCGAGCGCCGGCCCCCTTCGCAAGCTCCACCGTGCCGTCCTCGCTGCCCGCATCCGCCACGATCACTTCGTCGGCTCCGTCCAACGCCCTTTGCACCGTGCAGGCGACGCGCTCCGCTTCGTTCCATGTCGGAATGATCACTGAGACTCTAGATCTCCGCTCGTCCGCCACGTGCCGTTGCCATCGTTCCAGGTCCTCGGGGTGATCGACATCGTGCAGCGTCTCGAGTTCAGCCCAGCGAAGCCCTTCTCGCTCCGCAACGCAGCGGGTGCGTTCCATGACGTCGCCGCCGCCCCACTCGATGCCGGTGAAGAGCATCGGGTTCGGCGCGCGCAGTCCGACAAGGTAATAGCCCCCATCCTGGGCCGGCCCGAAAACGGCATCATTCGATTCGAGCGCCGCGAAGGCTTCGTCAAGATGTCGCGGCGAAAGATCCGGGGCGTCGCACCCGATAATGACCACACGCTTCGCACCCGTGTTCAGCGCCTCTTCCACCGCGCGGGCCATGCGTTGGCCGAGGTCGCCTCCGCCCTGATCGATGAACGGGAGATCCGCGCCCAGCCAGTGCCGGAACCGCTTCGACTCTGCCCCCGTGGTGCGCACCGTGATCGAAGCCCCTTGGGAAGCGGCCCAGACCCGGGCGTTCAGCACGGTGTGGCCGGTCATCGCCTCTTGAAGTTGCGCCGCGCCTTCCGCGCCGCGCGCCGGAATCAGCCGCGTCTTCGTCTGGCCCGGAACCGGGAAGCGGGAGAAGATGATCAACGTGTTGGGCATGGGGGGGGAGGGGTGTTCAGTGTTTGGTGTTCGGGGGGAAGTGGCCAGTGTTCGGTGTTCAGTGTTCAGTATCGCGGAATTGGCACGTGCGCACATGCATAGAATCGGAGGATGGGCATGTCGCGAAGCGGCTGCCCGTCCCCCGGAGCCTATCAGCTTTCGACACGCACATGAATGGCCCACACAGTTGCCGTGGCAAGCTAGCAGACCAGTAGATTGAACACCGAACACTGAACACCAAAAGATGCCCCCCCGAAACCCGAAACCCGACACCCGCCTGCCCTGCGTAGTCTTGGCGAAGCAGGGACACCCCTCCCCCCCCTTCACCTCCTCCAAGCCAACCACCTCTCCATCGCCTTCTTCGCGAACGGCGTCAGGCGCGTGCGGTTATACAAATCGCCGACCCGGCGAATCGCCTCGGCCTGGGTCGGATACGGATGAATCGTGCTGCCAATCTTCTTCAAGCCCAGATTGTGCGTCATCGCTAGCGTGATCTCGGAAATCATGTCGCCAGCCGACCCGGCCACGATCGTCGCGCCCACAATGCGGTCCGTTCCTTTCGCGACATGCACACGCACCATCCCATGCGTCTCGCCTTCCAGAATGGAACGATCCACATCCGCCAGGTCCTGCGTGAACGTGTCCACGGCAATCCCCTTCGCTTGCGCCTCGCTCTCGATCAGTCCCACGCGCGACAGCTCGGGCTCCGTATAGGTGCACCACGGAATCGTCAGCGCGCTCGCCTTGGCGCGCCCGCCGAACAAAGCGTTCTGAATGACGATGCGGGCCATGAAATCGGCCGCGTGTGTGAACTGATACGGCGAACAGACATCACCCGCCGCAAAGATGTTGCGGTTTGTGGTGCGCAGGTGGTCGTCCACTTTCACGCCTTTGCGGTCGAACTCGACCCCCACCTTTTCAAGCCCGAGCCCCTCGACATTGGGCGCGCGTCCGACAGCGACCAGCAGGCGGTGCACCGTTTCATCGTACCCTTTGTCATGCGACAAAACCCGGAGTCGAACCTTGCCGCCATCCGCCGGGGCAAGTGTCAGATCTTTGCCGCAGCAGAGCAGGTTGACCCCATCCTTCTTCAACGATTCCAGCACCATGGAGGCGGCTTCGCGATCTTCTTTCGGCAGGATGCCATGCTGTGCTTCCACGAGGAACACCTCTGAGCCGAACCGCGCAAAGGTCTGCGCCATTTCGCAGCCGATCGGGCCAGCCCCGATGATGCCGATCCGCTTGGGAAGTTCGGTGAGGGAGAAGATCGTTTCGTTGGTCAGGTATTCGACCTGGTCGAGCCCAGGAATCGGCGGCGCCGCCGCGCGCGCGCCGGTGCAGATGACGGCTTTCGAATAGGTCAGGGTGCGCCCGTCCACCTGCACGCGGTTTTCATCCAGGAACTCGGCCTGGCCCAGATAGACGTCGATGCCAAGTCCTTTGAAGCGCTCGGCGGAATCGTTCGGTGCAATGCCGGCGCGGAGGCGGCGCATGCGTTCCATGGTGGCTCCGAAATCCACGCTCGCGCCACCGTTCATCTGGATGCCGAACTCCGGGGCATCCCGCACCGCGGCGGCGCGGCGGGCGGCGCTGACGATTCCCTTGGACGGCACACAACCCACATTGAGGCAGTCGCCGCCCATGAGGTGGCGTTCGATCAACGCAACCTTCGCACCCAGCCCCGCGGCCCCGGCGGCACAGACCAGGCCGGCGGTGCCCGCGCCGATCACGACGAGGTTGTAAGGCCCGTCCGGCGCGGGGTTCTGCCAGTCCGAAGGATGCACATGCGACACGAGTCGCTGGTTGTGGACATCGTTGGGTTCCATATGAATGCTCATGCGACCTCCTTATCCAGCGCTTTGCGTGCAATGCGGGTGATATAAACCGTGGCGGCAATCGTGGCGAGCAGACCGACAATCCGCAGCGCCAGTTGTGCGCCGTCGCCGCGCTCGGCATCAAGGCCCAGCCTCGCCAGAGAGCCGAGGTACACATACATCACCGTGCCTGGCATCATGCCGATCCAGGAGGCCAGCACGTAGTCGCGCAGCCCAACGTGGGTGAGGCCATAGGCGTAGTTCAGCAGCGAGAACGGGAAGGCGGGGGAGAGGCGGGTCAGACCCACAATCTTCCAACCTTCGCGGGCCACGGCCCGGTCAATGGCGGCGAACTTGGGGTTCTTTTCGATCTTACGCGCCACCCAGTCCCGGGCGAAGTAGCGCCCGACAAGAAAGGCGGCGGTGGCGCCCAGCGTGGAGGCCACGGAGACTAGGATCGATCCGCGCACCACGCCGAAGAGCGCCCCGGCGCCCAGGGTCAACGCGGAGCCGGGCACAAAGAAGACACAGGCGGCCACATAGAGCCCGATGAAGACGAGCGGTCCCCAGATGCCCAGGGCTTCCACCGCCTCCAAGGCGCGTTGCATCCACTCATTCATCATGTCACTTGAGAGATAACCGGAACTTCATCATACTACGAAGACGCTATGTCGACGCATCTACATTCTGAGAATCTGGCCCTGCGCAACAAGTACCGCGTGACGGCCTGGCTCTACGACATCCTCGATTATCCGTGGGAACGGCAGTACCGCAAATGGCGGCCCGGCCTGCTTAAATCGGTTCGGGGCGCCGTACTCGAGGCCGGCGTGGGCACCGGACATAACCTGGCCTCATATCCTCCCGACGCCCAGGTGACAGGAATCGATTTGAGCGAGCGGATGCTGGCCCGCGCGCGCCGCCGCGCGCGCCGCGCCGCTTGCGCAGTCCATCTCCTGCATGCCGATGCGACCCAACTCCAGGCACTGCCCGCCAACCGGTTTGACTGGTACATTGCCACGTT
>SLOV01000384.1 GCA_007132345.1 Kiritimatiellia bacterium | reverse complement strand
GACGCGCTCGACTTTGTGGAGCGTCCGCGCTTCGGGAACGAGCCGGATGCCATAGCCGGCATCGCGCACGCGCTGGGCGAGTTCGTAGTCTTCGCAGTAGACGATGAAGTTGGGGTTCATCAGGCCTGCATCGCGCAGGGCCTGGCCGCGCACGAGCACGGTGCAGAGCGTCGTGAATTCCAACTCGGTGCGGTGGTCATAACGCCCGTCGTCCGGGCCGCTCGTCTTCTGCATGACGACAACGGGCGGGAACCGGCGGAAGCGGGCCCCCGCGGACCAGACGACATCGGGCGCGCCGTGATAGTAAATTTTAGGGACCAGGATTCCCGCGCCCGGCTCCGCATCGGCGGCGGCGAGCAGTTGCCCGAGCGTCTGGGGCGTCATGATCGTGTCGTTGTTGGCCATGAAGACGAACTCGGCATCGCGCTGCAGTGCAAAGGCAAGGCCGCCGTTGAATCCGCGCGAGACGCCGACATTCCGCGGGTGGCGGATCACCAGTGTATCGGGACATTCGTCCAGAACACGGGCCGCGGTTTCCGGCTTGCTCCCATTATCAACATAGAGCAGTCGAACCGCGACGCCTTCTGTGCGGCGAAGGCTTTCGAGGCATTCGAGGGTGTCTTCGACATGGTCCCAGCCAAGGACCACGGCCCAGACGCGCGGTTCGCCGGGGTTCATCGTGCGCCCACCCCCTTTGGATCGGGCAATCGGCGCGCCTCCCAGAGGAACAGCGGCCGGAACTTGTTGGGAATTCGCATCGCTGAGTCTGCAACGGCTTCCAGGCCGTAATAGGCCAGCAAGTTCAGGTGCAGGTAGTTATACCCGATCAGGACATGAATGGGGCCTTGATGCCCGCGGATGATTTCCGCAATGTCATCCCGCAGCTTGCTGACATTCTTGTGATAAGGATGATAGAGGAGGTTGTCCTGCGTGCGCAGAAAGCGGATGCCGGGCGGGAAGTATGGCAGGGTGAAGCCGACCGGCATGGTGCGATCGTGAAGAAGGACAAGGGTGTTGTCGGGATCGTCAAAAGGGGGCACCCAGACATCGAACCAGTCGTCGGTCCACGGGACGCGACCAGTTTCGCTATTTTCGTTGAAGGCCATGACTCCGATCACAATCAGGAGCGAGGCGCCCACGGCGATTTTTGGCCGACGTATGGCGCCTTCGGCGGCTACGACCAGCGCAAGCGGAACAAGGATCTCGAGCGCACCGAGATAACGAAGGTAAGAGAACTGCTTCTGCCAGACGGCATAGGAGACAATCGTAAAGATGATGAGCGGTGCGACGCATGCGGTGGGCACGAGGGTGCGCGGGGCTGCGGGTTGCTTCCGCAAGCGGCGTACGATCGCAATAAGCAGCCAGACGAGCAGCAGGGCGTAAGCCGCCGCGAGTCCATAGGTGCGATAGGAAAACCCGTCCACGAGATGGGTGTTGCCGGCAAAAAAGAAAGGATAGAAGATCGTCTGTGCCAGATCGCGGGGGAACCAGCGGCCGTCTTCGTAGTTATACGCATAGGCGTTGGGCGATGCGAAGAACGCGTTGAAGGCCGGGAAGACAGGGTTTCGGAACGTGCGCCACATCCGCAGCATCCAGAAGCCGGACGTGGTGAGCAGTCCGGCCAGGCCTGCGCATCCGTTGACAAAGAACGCGAGGCCGCGCTGGCGCAAGGGACCCGGCACCGCGAGGCTGGCAGCGAGCAGGCCGAGGGAATAGACGGCGCCCGTTAGTTTGAGCCCTGACCCGAGTCCAGCAACGAAGCCTGCCGCCGCGATCCAGATCAGAAGCCCTTTCTGCCTGCCGGCAGCCGCCTCTTTGGCGCCCCGCAGCAAGGCATAGAGAGCCGCGAGAACAAAAATCGTTGAGTAGTTATCGTTGAACGTTCTGCCCAGTCCCATCCAGTTCACTGGCGCCACGGCCCCGGCAGTGGCGAAGAACAAAGCAAGCGCCCAGCGAAGCGGTCGGCGCATGGTCGGCAACAATTGATGGGTGAGCAGCAAAATCAGCCATGGGTTCAGGCCATGGATTCCACCGAGCAGAAAACCGCCCACCCGCGGCGGCAGGTGGCGGGCCATCAAATAGAATGGCACATCCAGGAGGGGATTGAGATAGGTCTGCATGAAGGTGGGGTTGATATCGTGCCCCATGCGCCCATTCAGAAATGCGTGTGGGATATAAAAATGGTAGTTGAGCAAGTCCCAGTTGCCATCCTGACCGAGCTGCATGGAGCAGAGGCCCATGACGACAAAACAGACAGGCAGCATCAGCCACATCAGCAGTCGATCCGTGCACCAGCCGAACCGCGAAGCTGAACGGGTTGATGGTTCGTGTTCCCCCGCCCCGCTCACCTGACCTCCAGAAAGAGCGGGGCCGTGAGATCGCTGACCTGGCTGCTGACCCGTTCGCCCTCCAGTTCCGGGCGCTGGTCCACCGGTTCGATCTGCAAGGCATAGGACTCTCCCATCTCGAAGGCGAGCGGGACTTCGGCGCCGTCGAGAACGCCCCAGTGCTGAACGATCACGCGCGGGGCATCCAACTCGCCGTGCTCAACCGATTCGACCTCGTAGAGGTACTCCACGAGACCGGCGCGATATGGCTCGATCGATTCTGGCGTGGGGGTCGGCGTCTTCTCCAGCAACCGGCCGGTGAAATGAATTCGCTCGCCCGGCGCCCGGGCTGCCATTTGTTCGGCGCGGGCCCGGTCGTTCGCGGCAATTTCGCCCGGCGTCAAAGCCCGGTTATAGATCGCGACGCCTTCCACAAAGCCGGGCCAGTCGGCCCCGCCTTCCGGCAGGGCGCCCAGGGTAAACGGGAACGGCAGCCATGGGCCGAACCCGCCGCGCACGTCATGATAACTCAAGGCGGGCGCGCCGTTGAGGAACCAGGACAGGGCGCCGGCCTCGTAGGTGATCGCCACCCGTGTGGGTGCAACCGGGTGGAGCCGGAACAGGTGCACGTCCCGCAACAGGTCGAATGGGCTCTCGTCGGTGAGGAGGCGCAGGTAGACCTCTCCCCTCTTTTCCATGAGCAACAGGTTTCCTTGGTCGGCGTCGCGGGCCATGGCCAGGATGACGCTGAATGCAGGGCGGTGCTGCCCGGCGCGGGTCAGGGTCAATTCCAACGTAAAGGCATCCGTGGCACGCAGGGCCTCGGCGAACCAGGCGTCGAAGCCGGGGGCCTCCATCCAGCCGCCCAGCAGATCGGCCTCGAAAAATCTGCCCAGCAGGGCGTGTCCCCGCCGCACCGTCTGGATTTCACGGAGTCCGCCCTCTCCGTCAGGGACTTCGTTCATGGACGCAGCGTTGTCCCATAGATAAACAAGCCCTTCGGTGCTCGTCGGCCACTGCCCCTCCTCCACCTGTATATCGTCGGGGGGCGGCGGCGCTTCTGGCTTGTCCGCGTCGCTGAATTCGCCGCCTTCGATCCATACGTCGGGAAAGAAATCGGCTTCGGCGATGTCCGTGATCTGCACCCAGTCCTCAACGCGTGTGAAGGCTTCGTCGAAACGGCCCACGTAGAGGTTGATGCCCTCACCGCCACCCGTAATGGCGTTGTGCCTGTCCATGATGCGGTACGGCCCGGAGATGGCGAGGTAGCGGACGTGGTTGCTCCAGCGGGGATGATAAATCTCGTAGGGCTCCGTTCCGGGCGCGCTGTTCAGGCGGACTTTGCGGGCCGGGCCTCCTCCGTAGGGATGCAGATAGACATTCTTGTGCGCGCCATCGAAGATCCAGAGCATGTAGCTGTTATCGGGTGAAAAGGAGGTCCAGCAGCCCCGTCCGGAGCGACGCCAGGTGTGCTGCTGCAGATCGGCAACGCCTGCATGGTTCCAGGGGAAAAGTCCGCCAGCGCGCTGGCCGTCGCGCGAAAGCTGAAAGTTGTCAGCCGTGATATCGGTTCGCGACCAGAGCAACTTCCGGACCTTGGGCTGGTCGAGTCGGCGCCGGTAAACCGGGCCGGCGTTCTTATGCTCGTGGTCCGGCCGGCGCTCGCCATAGATCAGCCACGTCGTTCCGTCGTCCAGATCGCGCCATAGATCGAGGGCGAGCCCTTCGGCCAGGAGGCGGCGGTTGGAGCCGTCCCAGTCCACGGCATAGATGCGGTGCGTTGGGTGGTGGGTGAACACCACCGTTTCGCCGTCGGGACTGAGGAGGGGTTTGCTGTAATTGTCGACATCGCCGAGGATGACCCGCTCGCCCAGCCCATCGTGCGTATCGAGGCCGACAAGAATGAAGTTGGGGCCCTCCGCAAAGGGATCGTCGCCCATACCCACCACCTGGCGGCACCAGACGACGCGGGTGCGGCGACCGGTGAATTGCGAGAGGGGATGATCGGAGGGCGGCTCGAACTCCGGCTTGGGGCGCGGCTCGGGCGGCGTTGGCGGCTCGATCGGCTCGGGCTGGGACGGCTCGACGGGCTGCACGGCTTCCGGTGGGGAGACCGGTTCGGGGTCAGCCGTGGGGCGACGGCAGCCACTCAAGCCGCCGAGTGCAACCGCCAGCAGCAGGGGCAGCGTCCGATAAAAGATCTTTTCCATTCCGTCCTTCATTTCGATTTGAGTCCGCTGCGAGAACCGCGCGCAGAGTAGCATAGTCTCGTCCTCACGCAACCCATGCGCCACAGGCCATGGATCACGGCAACAAAGTGACCCGTCCACGTCGCACCGGCTCCGGCACGCCTTCGAGCACAAGCCCGAGGTCATCCGTCAACGCAAGCACACGCCCGGTTGCAAGGGCAGAGCCGTCCGCCGATGCATCGGCCTCTTCTTCGGGGTCAATGCGAACCATCCGACCGACGACGACCGAGCGACGCCGGTACCGCTCTACCCACTCCGACGCATGACCGTCGAGCAGCGCCTCGACGCCAAGCCAGAGGCACTCCAACAGCGCGAACAACAGACGGGGCAGCGCCCCGCTCAGGCTTGGGTCCGCCTCGGCCAGGCACGTCGCCGGCGTCACCCAAGGCGCGGCGGGAAGGGCCGGGGCCCGCGCCACGTTCAGGCCGATGCCAAAGAGCACATGCTCGATTCGGGAACCTTGTACATGCGTTGCGGTAAGGACACCGCCCACTTTTCTTCCGTTCATCAGAACATCGTTGACCCACTTGATCCCGATGGGAGCGGACGGCCCGAGCAGCGCTTCTACGCTTTCCACCGCCGCCACGGCCGGGAGCACAACCAGCCCTGCTTGAAGATCGCCCACGGGAGACGACAGGCGGCGATACACAGTCAGGTGCAGGTTCCCGCGCAGGGCCGACCAGGCGCGCCCGCGCTGCCCGACAAAGCCGCTTCCCTCCAGGGCTATACAGGCGAAGGCGTCGGGGACCTGTCCGCCAGCTTGCAGCCATTGTTGCAGACGCAGAAACTGCGATTGCGCGGCATGATCGACGATCAGCAAGTGCCCTTCCAGGTGCGGCCACGCGGAGGCGGTCCAGAGTGGGGCATCGGGGAGAAGCGCGCGGAGGGCGGGCCCCGCCTGCGCGAGATCGCCTTCCTGCCCGGCCAGGCGCCAGTCGTCTCCCGGCCCGAGGAAGGGGCGCGAGCGCTCGGGGTGGTCGCAGTAGAGTTGCACGGCGTGACCTTATACAAGCAATGTGCTCTATGGCGAGTTGTGGTGCGGAGGTTCGTTGTTGAGGGGGGAGCGGGTTTCAGGTGT
>SLOV01000366.1 GCA_007132345.1 Kiritimatiellia bacterium | reverse complement strand
TGATTTCATCGAACACAACACCATCCACATCTACCGCCTGTACCGTTCGCCCCGTCGCCGTGAAGGTGGCCAGGTAGGCATGGCGGCGCGATGCCGCCACTTGCAGGTCGTGGCGCCCTTCCGTCTCTTTGACCGTGCGGATGTCGACGCCCCAAGCGCCGTCGCCGAGGAAGACGATGCCGTTCGCGTCGATCTCGTTCTCCAGCAGGGGCGGGGTTCGCTTGAAGGTGTGGTCGTGGTGCTCGAAGGCGAGATGCACGCCTGCGTCTTCGAAGAGCGGAAGCCAGTGCTGGCGAATGGCCACATTCAGCGTCGCCTGGCTGCTGCGGTGTGAAGGATAGGCGGGCACGTGATAGACCGGCAGCAGGTGACGAACGTGGCGACGCTCGTCGAGGCGGGCGGCGAGCCAGTCGGTTTGAGCGCCTTCGACGGGATTCACATGGCCGGTATCGAGGACGACGAGGCTGAGATAGTCGGCGAAATCGAGGACGTTATAGCCAGGATCGCCGGGAAAGGCATAGGGGCGGAAGAAGAAGGGCGCCTCGCGGTCGCGCCAGGCCGGAGTGTCCTCAGGATTGATGTAGGAGGAAAGGTACGCCTTCTTCACTTCATGGTTCCCGATGCCCACGATGATCGGGATCAGCCTGCCGTCCGGTGCGCGGAACCGGGTGTGGAAGTGTTCGAAGTAGCGGTACTCCATCCAGACATGGTCCGCGCGCCCGTCTGAATAGCTGAGGTCTCCGCCGATCATCAGGAAGGCGGGATCGAGGGCCGCCATGGTGGCAGCCATGGCCTCCGCGGCCTCGCCGTAGAGAATGTCGCCGGTGAAAGCGCCGCGCACGGGCTCGTCCAGTGTGGCAGGCATGGTGCGGAACGAATAGGTTTCTTCGTAGCCGTCGACCTCGAATTCGTAGACGGTCGCAGGGGCCAGGCCGGTCAGTTCGCCCGTCTGCACCCATCGCTCGGTGTAGGGAAAAGAGACGGTCGAATCGGCGTCGACGTTCTGCCACGTGCTCTCACCCGCTTCCCGCATGCGAAGGCCCGTGTCGGCGGGGTCCACCGTGTGCCAGTGCACGGTCATGGTGGTGGTTGGGTCGCGCTGCCAGGTGAGATAGACGGCGGGCGGTTTGCCGATCTTTCCGTCGGGGCGGATGTAGAGGTGTCGGTTCGGTCCGCTCTCCCAGCCGCCCTGCATGCGGAATTTGAAGCGGTGAAAACCGGGCGCCAGTCCGACATCCCGAATGTCCAGCTCCCAGACGCCACTGCCTATATGGGTCATTCCGTAACTGAGATTCCAGTCGTTTTCGGAGCGGAAGTTCGCGAACTCCGCCAGCGGGTCTTCGAAGCGGAGGAAGAAGGAAGGTTCGTGCCCCGGGAAACGCCGCTCCCCGAGGGTCAGTGGGGCGTCGCCTCGAACGGCAGGCGTAAAGGTGAAGTTGTTGAAGTAGAGGTTGTTCGCATCGCCTGGATCGGTGCCGGTGATGAAGAACCGGATATCGGCGATGGTGCCCGATTCGATGGGGCTCGATCCCGAGAAGGTACCGCTGATGCCGCCGCTGCGTACGATGGTCCACTCGAGAACGCGCGCTCGTTGCGTGAAGGTGAAGGTAAAGACGGTATTGGCGTGGTAGCCGGAGATCGTCGTGTTGTCGCTGTTGATGTAGTAGGCATCGTTGCGGACCGAGAAGAGCCAGACGTTCTGGCCGTTGGCGTCGCGCAGGTTGAAGCCCTTGTTGCCGTTGCGGAAATTGACGGAGACCTGGAACGTGACCACGTCGTCCGTGGTCCAGACGGGCCGCGCGAAACGTTTGACGGCAGCGGCGAAGGGCTGGGGATCGCCCGAGGGGTTGGCGAACATGGCGAACGACTTGCCGTCCGAATCGATGTCGCCGGTTCCGAATGTGGAGCTACCGATGAAGTGCCCGGCGGCCGACCACGATTCTGAGGATGCCTCGCGGGACCAGTCGGCCGACCAGATATCGCCCCGGTGCGCGTTGGACCGCCAATTGCCCGCCGATTGCGAGTAATTGGCGGCGCTATCGTTGGCAGCAGCGCTGCCTGGCCCTGCAAGGAGGCCGGCCAGGAGCAGCAGGAGTACACGAGGAAGATTGCACCCAAACGTGCATGCGTCATTAAGCCCAGCACCAACCGTCATAAGCACCTCACATCCATCTCACCCTACACGGGAGGCACAGTAACGTCTTCCTAACGCAAATCAAACAAACAGACAGTGCGGTGAACCGGCCCCATGACGGATTCAGGAGTAAGCGCAAATCATTCAATGCAAAGGACGAAGCACCCAAATACCCAAGTTCGAAAGAAGCCCGAAACCCGAATGGGGCGCCGCTTGGAAAAGGGCAGAGAGTTACACGCCGCCGCTCACTGGGAATAGGTGCAGGGCGGGGCTTATGCGGATCGGCTCCCCAGGGACCCCGGCAATCCGCCCTTCACAGGACACCCAAACAGTTACACTTTCGAATCTAAATAGATTATAGCATACATTTTCGTATTCATTTAGACGAAATGCGACGCGATTGAAATTTCTTTGAATATTTTTAACTGACTGATACCAAGCATCTTGCGTTTGATCCTGCTGCCGGTCCGCCGGACGTTGGCATTTCGGGTGCTAAGAGGGTGCCCGCAGCGAAAAGCTGAAACAGGAGTGAGAGAACCCTTATCAGGAGGATGAGCAAGATGATGAAATGGAAAATCGTGCTGGGAGCGGCCGCGCTTTCCCTTGCCCTGTGTGGCGTGGGACCGGAAGCCCTGGCACAGGAAGAAGCACTGGCGGCCGTGGAGGCGGCCGCGGAGGCAGTAGAGGAAGAGGCCGAAGCGGTCTCGATGGAAATGTTCACGGTGAACAACACGTGGATGATGGTGGCGACGTTCCTCGTCTTCATCATGCACCTTGGCTTCGCCTCGCTCGAATCGGGGCTGACCCGGGCGAAGAACACGGTGAACATTCTCTTCAAGAACACCGCAATCATCGCGATCGGTCTGCTGACCTACGCCTTGATGGGCTTCAACCTGATGTATCCGGGTGATGATTGGATCATCGGAACATGGATGGGCTTTGCAGGCTTCGGGATCGACCCCGGTGCAGATTACATCCCGATCGAATACGCGGATGGCGCCTATACCTGGTGGACCGATTTCCTCTTCCAGGGCATGTTCGCGGCCACGGCGGCCACGATCGTTTCCGGTGCGGTTGCCGAGCGCATCAAGCTCAGCTCGTTCCTGATCTTTTCACTGCTCTACGTAGCTATTATTTACCCGATTGCCGGTTCCTGGCACTGGGGCGAGGGTTGGCTGTACGAGCGTGGCTTCCACGATTTCGCCGGCTCGACCCTGGTTCATAGCGTGGGTGGCTGGGCGGCTCTGGTGGGCGTCATTGTCCTCGGCGCGCGTTCGGGCAAATACGTGAACGGCAGCATCAAGCCAATCATGGGGCACAGCATGCCGCTGGCTACGATCGGCGTGTTCCTGCTCTGGCTGGGCTGGTTCGGATTCAACGGCGGTTCGGTCCTTTCGGCGGACGCTGAAGAAGTTTCTTTCGTGCTGGTGACGACTTCCCTGGCGGCTGCCGCCGGTATTGTGGGCGCCATGTTGGTATCGTGGATCGTTCAGAAGCAGCCCGACTTGTCGATGGCTCTCAACGGCAGCCTGGCCGGCCTGGTGGGCATTACGGCTGGCGCGGACGTTGTCTCGGTGACCAGTGCGGTCATCATCGGTCTCATCGCCGGCATCATCGTTGTCTTCTCGGTCATGGGCTTCGATCGACTTAAGATCGACGACCCCGTTGGCGCCCTCTCCGTGCACCTGGTGTGCGGTATCTGGGGGACGCTGGCCGTCGGTCTCTTCGCTCGCGGCGACGTCCTGGCGGACATGGAGACCACGCGTGCCGCGTTGATTGGTGTGCAAGCCATCGGCGTGTTGGCTTATGGCATCTTCTGCGTTGTGGGCGCGGCGATCCTGTTCCTCGGAATCAAGGCGATCATGGGTCTGCGCGTGAGCAAAGAAGAAGAGCTTCTCGGACTCGACATTGGCGAGCACGGCATGGAGGCCTACAGTGGGTTCCAGATCTGGATCTCGCAGTAACGTCCGGACATCCCCACTGAAACCTTGGAAGGAGATAAGACCATGAAATTAGTTGTCGCTTACATTCAGCCTCAAAAGCTTAACGCCGTGAAGCAGGCGCTCTATGAGAAGGAGATTCTCAAGATCTCCGTGATCAACGCGCTCGGCTGCGGCCAGCAGGGTGGCTACCACGAGCAGTATCGTGGCGCGGATATCGAGGTGAACCTCTTGAAGAAGGTGCGCATCGAGATCGCAGTGAACGAAGACTTCGTGCAGACCACGATCGACGCCATTGTCGGCGCGGCTCGCACGGGATCGATTGGTGACGGAAAAATCTTTATTCTGCCCATGGAAGAATGCATTCGCATTCGGACCGGAGAAAAGGGTAAAGAAGCCGTCGGTTAGGTATGTGGATCAGTTCATCAGAAGGAGAGACCAATATGAAGAAAGTACACACAATGAAGATTGTTGCGGCGGCGATCGTCGTGTCGCTGGGTACCGTAGCAGCGGCCAGCGCGACGGAAGTGACTGTCGGCGCGGATGTGAGTTCGGCCTATGTCTGGCGTGGTATTACATTCAACGACGGCTTTGTCGTGCAGCCGTCCGTGGATGTTGCGGGCCCCGCCGGGCTCGGGTTTGAAGTCTGGGGCAACTTCGACCTGGAATCTGTCTACGGACGGTTCACGGACGAAGAGGGTTTCACGACGAAGGTGAAAGAGTTGGAGAGCGGAGAATTCTCCGAGATCAACCTGGCCTTGTCGTATGACATTCCCGTGGACGGCTTCGACCTGAGCGTTGGCCTGATCGAGTATCTGTTCCCGGCCGGCGACGCCAGCACCCGCGAAGTCTATGCGGAAGTCGGTTTCGACCTCGGACACGGGTTTGAGCTCGGCGGTTTCGTGGCCTACGACTTCAACGAGGTCGAGGACTTCTATGCCAGCCTCTCGCTCGGCTACGAGTACGAGGTTGACGAGAATCTGAGCCTCGGCATCGAAGGCGTTATCGGCGCGGGCGGCAAGGATGCCACCGCTGGTGGCGAGAGCGGCCTCCACGAGTGGATGGTGACGGTCAGCGGTGCGTATGCGCTGAACGGCAGCACCGAACTCGGCGCCTTCTTGGCCTATACGGATTCCCTCGACAGCAAAGCTCTGCCCAGCCAGAAGGTCGACTTCTTCGGTGGCGTAAGCCTTTATTATTCGTTCTAACTGTTAGTACCTACCACACACACACCTCAGCCTGACCCAGCCGCCCCGGACGTCCTGTCCGGGGCGGCTCTTTTTTTTGGTATCCCGTTTTCTGCTGACTGGGTGACCGACTTTCCTTTCCGGCCAAATTGGGCGAGAATCAACCTTGGCCGTCGGCACAGGGCATCCCGCGCCCAGGGGTACCGCCGGCTATCCATCTGTCCGCCAATGAGCCATCTCCGGGGGGAGCGTGGCCAGGGCTTGGACTGTGTTCTGTCATTTGAGGGGGATGGCATGTTGCCGTTAAATAATCTGAAGGCCTTGATGGCCGCCGGGTGTATCGCTCTGGCTTGGTCATTGGGGCTGAGCTCGTCCGTGCTGGCTGAGGCCGACAT